>JANOFP010000501.1:0-5336 GCA_031413675.1 Bacteroidota bacterium | reverse complement strand
CAATCAGGAGAAGTAGCCGTACATCTGGAACAGTCACCGCAATCACTTACACCACCCATACAATCGGGGGAAGTAGCTGTGCATCTGCCGCATTCAGAAACAGCATCGCATCCAGCATTCATGAACTGATGCTTAAATTCAGAATGCTGAAATTAATAGCCATGTTCTTACTTTCAAGTACTTGATCTTTAACCGGGGGAACAACAATCATCAGGTCCTTAATTCTGAAATTTTTCATTTTAATAATTTTAAATGTTTAAAAATTTTTTTAATTCCAATCTTGAGCAATAAACTAAAATGCTTAAATAAGCAGATTGTACTATTAGTAATCACCAGGGGTTTTTTACAGAAACAATATTCAAAATTTTACAAAGGGGGAGAATCAAACTTAGTTCAAACTTAACCAATCGCCCCGATAAATCAAAATATTAATTTCTTCGTACCGGATTAGTTAAATATAGATTGAAATGAATAAATTTAGAATTAGTTTCAACAGGGAATATTTTAAATATTCAACTCGATTATTTTATCTGGTATTAACAGGGATTAATTCTATCAGAAATACCTGAACATTTCTGCCGGAAATGAAATAGCCTGATGCATAAAATCAAGTAGTGATTACGATTGATTTGCAACTTAAATAGGTACATATATTAATATTTATGAAATGAAAAAAGCAACTTCCATTCTCGTGTTTATTTTTTTTTGTAATCTTTCCTTTGGGCAGGGTGGCCAAAAGATTGATGTCGATTCCCTTTTAAATGAACTTAAGATTGGGAAAAATGATTCTGCCAGGGTTGATGTCTTGAGAGAGCTGAGTGAATTTTACCGATTCCAGAATCCTGATTCTTCTTTATTGCTGATACAGCAAGCTTTGGATCTGGCCATTAAAACCCGTTATTACTTCGGAGAAATTAAAAGCTTATTTACAAAAGGCAAAATATTTGTTTCATTGGGAAATTATCCAATGGCACTTGATTTGTATTTACAATCCCTTGCTATTAGTGAACGAATTAAAAGCCCGGTGTGGATCGGTATTAACTCAAATTATATTGGTGAACTCTATACATTCGAGAACGATTATACTAATGCACTCAAATATTATAATAATGCAATTTTAATTGCTAAGAAAAATAAATTTTATTCAATAGAGGCCACAGCTTATTATAATATTACCCGAATCTATGAAAATAAAAACGAGCTGGATTCTGCAAAGAGATATGGTTTGAAAAGCATGGAGACAATTCTGCTTGCCAAAGATGTTTATATGATTGCCCGGATATACAATACGCTGGGAAGTATTTCATTTAAGACTGCAGAAATAAATAAAGCAATGGAGTATTACCGGAATAGTCTCTTTTATGCAAAAGATGTGGATGATAATTTCTCCTACTGTGTTGCCAATCTCGGGATAGCAAAAATTTTTCAGAGCAGGGGACAGATCGATTCAAGTCTTTATTATGCAAGGCAGTCATTATTCATTTCAAAAAAAATAGGTTTCATGAAGCAGGTCGTTGATGCCAGTAGTTTTTTATCTGATCATTTTAAAATGCGGGGTATGTTCGACAGTGCTCTTGCCATTAAAGAAATTTATATACAAGCAAAAGATTCTCTAATAAGCCAGGATAAGATTGCCGGGTTTCAACGAGTTTCTTTTGAAGACCAATTAAAGAGAAAAGAAATTGAACAGGATCGGATAAAATACCGCAACAGTATTAAAACTTCAATTCTTTTTATCGGGCTTACAGGTTTATTAACACTTGCCTTTGTTCTCTGGAGAAATATCAGAATAAAACAAAAAGCAAACCTGTTGCTTTTTGCACAAAAAATTGAAATTGATGGTCAAAAAGCAAAAGTGGAAGAATCGTTAAAGGAGTTGACATTAACACAGGCCCAGCTTATTCAGTCAGAAAAAATGGCTTCATTGGGAGAGCTCACCGCAGGTATTGCACATGAAATTCAAAACCCGTTAAACTTCGTTAATAATTTTTCAGAAGTCAGTACGGAATTAGTTGATGAAATGAATGAAGAAATTGAAAAAGGAAATATTGAAGTGGCAGCACAAATTGGGCAGGATTTAAAACAGAATCTGGTAAAAATAAATCATCACGGTAAAAGAGCAGGCGATATTGTAAAAGGTATGTTGCAACATAGCCGAACCAGTAGCGGACAAAAAGAACCAACAGATATTAACGCACTTGCTGATGAATATTTACGTTTGGCTTATCATGGTCTTCGGGCAAAAGACAAATCTTTCAATGCAACAATGAAAACAGATTTTGATGAAAGTATTGGAAACATCAATGTTATTTCGCAGGATCTTGGAAGAGTGATTTTGAATTTAATTACCAATGCATTCTATGTAGTCAACGAAAAGAAGAACCAGAATCCTGAAGGTTATGAGCCAACTGTAACTGTAAAGACTCTAAAGAATCCCGCCATGCGGGACAAGGGACCTGAAGTTTTGATTTCTGTAATAGATAATGGCAATGGTATTCCTCAAAAAGTATTGGATAAAATTTTTCAACCCTTTTTTACTACTAAACCTACCGGGCAAGGAACAGGCTTAGGCTTATCCTTGAGTTATGATATTGTAAAAGCACATGGTGGTGAATTAAAAGTAGCAACAAAAGAAGGTGAGGGTACGGAGTTTACGATTCATTTACCTGTTTAAAGAGTTTTAAATATGAGAATAAATTTGATTTCTCTTTTTGGTATTGCATTGAGTAGCCTGCTCTTTCTATTTTTTATTCAAGTGGATAATCAAACTAATCCATCTCTGGTTCTATCGCAGCCTTATTCTGAAAAAGGGTTATTTGATTCAGACGAAGTAATGAATATAACACTAAAGGGAAATCTTAGGGATTTATTAAAGGATAATACAGAAACTAATAAAAAATTTCCGGTAACAGTTTCCTGTGTCAATGCAGACAGCAGCGAAATTAAAATAACTGTACAAATAAGACCCAGAGGTCATTTCCGGCGTATGAAAGAAAATTGTTCTTACCCTCCGTTATTAATTGAGTTTCCTAAAGTAGGTGTTCATCTTAATTCTGTATTTAAAGAGCAAAGAAAATTAAAATTGGTAATGCCATGCCAGGGTGATGAATATGTAATACGGGAATGGCTGGTGTATAAATTATATAATTTGATTACTCCTCAAAGTTTCCGGGCAAGGTTAGTAAAGGTGAAATTAGAAGATAGTAATAATAAAAAAAGCACAACTCCTTTTTATGGAATATTACTCGAAGAGGAAATGCAAATGGCAAAAAGAAATAATGCTATTGCTATTGTAAAAAAAATACAACCGCAGCAAACACACGTAACTGAATTTTTAACCCTTTCCGTTTTTCAATTTCTTATTGGCAATACAGACTGGTCTGTACAATATCAGCAAAATATAAAATTGATAACCAAAGATTCTATGTCCATTCCGGTAGCTATACCTTACGACTTTGACCATGCAGGAATTGTAGATGCGCCGTATGCAAACCCGGCTGAGGAGTTGTTGATGAAATCAATCCGTGAACGCCGTTACCGCGGATATTGTATCAAGGATTTAAATGTGTTTGAAGAAATAATTTCTAAATACAATTTATTAAAAAACGATATTTATAACCTATATACCAATTGTAAATTTATTAATGCGAAGTACCTTAAAACCACAACTCAATACCTGGATGAATTTTATAAAACAATAAATAATCCAAAAGCATGGCAAAAAGATTTTGCTTACCCATGCGATAAAAACGGAACCGGCAATATTGTGATTAAAGGATTGAAGGAGGATTAATTGTTAAAAACAAACGACAAATGAAACTGACCAAAAAACTGGAAGCAAAAATTGTGCAAGCTTACAAAGAGGTTTTTGATGCAAATCTCAGAGGTGATATGAGAACCTTTGCTTCCATCCTGGATGATAACTGCCATATATTCGGTACTGCTGCAAGTGAAGTATTTAAAAATAAAAAAGCAGCTGTTAAATTTTATGCTGCAACAGCAGGCCAGGTGACAGGAAAGGTAGAATTACGGAACAGGAAGATCAGTGTAATGGCTATTGACAACGATGTTATGGTTAATGAGCAAGCAGATTTTTATTTACTGATAGATGACCAATGGACCTTTTATAACCCCTGCCGGGTCTCCTGCCTTTTTCATAAGAAAAATAATCAATGGAAAGCAATCCACATGCATGGATCTTTTCCCGACTCAAAAACAGAAGAAGGACAACAAATAAATGCAGATAAAATAAAAGCCGAAAATATTCAACTCCGTGATGCAGTAAAACGCCGGACCATTGAATTAGAAAGTAAAAACCGGGAACTGGAAATTGAAACAGCTTTGGAAAAAGTTCGTGCCATTGCCATGAGCATGAAGGAGCCAGCGGATATGCTCGATGTGTGCAAAACCATTTCTCTTCAGTTGCAATCATTGGGTGTAAAAGAAATCCGCAATGTGCAAACCGCAATATTCTATGAAAGTCGGGGCACTTATATGAATTATGAATATTATGCAAAGCATAAAAAAACATTTATTACAGAAACTGTTTATTCCGATCATAAAATAGCTAAAGCCTTTGCAAAAAAAATGTTGCAGGGCAAGGGTGAAATTTATATTACCCATATCAAAGGTCAAAAAGTCAAAGATTGGCTTGCATACCAGAAAACCACCAATGTTTTTATTGATAGATACCTGAATACAGCATCCTCACTTAATTATTACTGGCATTCACTGGGGCCGGTGGCATTGGGCATTTCTACCTATGTCCCTCTGAAAAAAGTGGAACTGGAATTGTTCCAGCGGTTCCTGAAAGTATTTGAACTGGCTTACCGTCGCTATCTTGATATTGAAAAAGCCGGAGCACAGGCAAGAGAAGCAAAGATCGAATTAGGACTCGAAAGAGTGAGAGCAAGGGCAATGGCCATGCAAAACTCCGGCGAACTGGCCGAACTTGTTTCTGAAGTATTTAAAGAACTGACCCGGCTTGATTTTGTTTTAACCAGTTGTATTATCTGGATAAGCGATAAAGAAACTTTGGCCAACACTTTGTGGGTAACCAGTGCAGCAATGAATAAACCGGCAGAGCCAGTCAGGCTAAAACCTTTTCAGCATTCTTTTTTTCATTCCATCCTTCATGCGTGGAAAGAAAAAGATCCAAAATGGATTTATACATTAATAGGAAAAGAGAAGACAAGTTTTGAAAAATCTTTTTTTTCCAATGAACCCAATATGCCTGCAGCTTTAAAAAAAGCATTAGCAGTTCCAAAACAGGTTGTGTTTTCTGCATCGTTCAACAATTTTGGTGCATTGGAAATAATAGGTACTGAACCATTGAC
>JANOFP010000500.1:0-3490 GCA_031413675.1 Bacteroidota bacterium | reverse complement strand
CGCATAAATAAAAAGCTGGCCATTATCTTCGGTACCATCCGAATTTTTTACAGAAATCCCTAACATAAAAATATGAGATAGGATTGCCCCTGTCATTGTTCCTAAGCCCAGCAATGCACCCACCCAGGTTGTTTTTGGAATGAGTATTAAAATGGATGCTATTAACTCTACTACTCCACTGCCGATTCTTCCCCACGGTTCAGCACCCAGCTGGGTAAAAATATATT
The DNA here is from genome assembly GCA_031413675.1 of Bacteroidota bacterium. Taxonomy (GTDB): domain Bacteria; phylum Bacteroidota; class Bacteroidia; order Chitinophagales; family Chitinophagaceae; genus VBAR01. The sequence goes on along the minus strand of JANOFP010000500.1, from coordinate 3,263 downwards.
TTGATTCTTCGGCCCCTGTAAATTTGAAAAATAACGTCTGTAATAAGATAACTGCAGCAATAATTCTTGCTGCCCAAATTAGAATAGTTTGTACTTTCATTTTAATAGTTTAAGGTGGCATGACCAAACAAGGAGGCAAATTGCCTGTCCCAAATTAATACATTTTTATAAGTTAATGGATCGAATCCTCCGGGTAATTCATACGAAAAATTTCCAGTAATAGCTTTTAAAGGACCTACATCTTGTATCATATCATTGGTAAGATTTGCAGAAAGATAGACTCGCAGATCCTTTGTATTACCAGTACCAAAATTTTCAAATACAAGAAATCGTTTTCCATTATTAATAACATATCTCGCAATTCCTCCGGTACTTCTTTGATCTCCAACAAAACCTCCTGTCCTGATTATTACTCCTCCGGTTACGGGACTTGGTTCATTAAGTGATGGTGGAATGGGTTGTTTTGAGCAGGAGATAAAAAATACCGATGCAATTAATAAAGAACTACTTCTCAAAAATTTTAATTTCATATTTCACACATTTAAAAACAAAATTATTTTTAAGTGAGTGAATCATTTGTAATCTGATTGACAGAAAAAGAAAATTGCATTTATTTAACAAAAAATAATCAATCAAATTTCTCAAGTAATTTAAAATGTTTTGCAGATTCCTGAAGAAAACGATAACCCCTCATAAAAGACCAGTACGGCGTACCGTTTTTATTATTGTATTTACTTATTTCATATAATGCTTTCCAATGTTTTAAAATTTCACTGTATGCAGCACCGAGGCTCATGCCACAATCATAAATATGATTGGGTTCGGCGCCGCAACCATTGTATTCCAAAATTTGAAAATTCTTTCCTTGTTTTAAATCTTCAATGGAAGTTGTCTTAATATCGTATCGTCCGTAGAAAAACTGATTGTTATATTCAAATAAATTATCAAACACCCGGAGAAGCTGATCGTCTATTTCTTTATGCAGGTTGGTAAAATGTGCTCCCCGGTTATGATTGCCGGCATAGCTGAGATAAAAAATTTCATTTAGGGGAATAACCCGTTCAAAACGATGTCCATGCCGGTGTTTCATCTCATCGTAGCGATGTTTTGCTCTGGAATGATTTTTTATTAATTCTTCCAGGTTATTTTTTCCATCCCCTATCACATGCAATAATTCTTTATGAATAAAACCGCTTACGATTCCTTTTTTTTCGGCAGGATGGCGGTAATAAAAAACACTTACTTCAACAGGTAGCAGAATCAGGTCCTGAATTATATACTCAACCGGAATCCGTTCATGATATTTTTTTAACTGATCTTCATTATCAATTTTACGGAATAAAATTCCCTTCATGCCTATATCCGGTTTTACAATAAACGGATAGTTAAAACCGGCTTCAATTATTCTATTCTTTACTTCATCAAAATGCAGATCATGCAAAATAAATATAGTGTGGGGCACATGCTGCGGTGGCAACTGGTCATACATTTCTTTTTTTCCCTCGCCTTCCATACCTCCGAAAGTAATCGTGGGATTGGAAGAACTGAAAAACCAGGTGGCACGGCTTTTAATACAATACCAAAGCCACACAAAACCCAATGGAAAATAGAGTACATAAAAATTCCAGAGTTCCCAATTGGTGAGGCGTTCAAAAATTTTTTTTACTTGCATGCGATAAACAAAAATAAGATTGAAAGCAACATAACAGGTTGTTTTATTGTCCTATTTTTATAAATACAACCTAAACCATCTGTATGAAAAAAATAGTATTGCTTGCTCTTTCTATGTTGTTATACATTATTTCTGCCTTTGCAATATCATCTCCGTCTATCTCTGTTACTCAAGATGGCAACCCGGCAACGATTACTTTATCTGCAGAAATGGTTTCTTACATTTCAAAACTGAAAATAAAAGATGTTGAAAAATTATTTGGCAGAAAATTAAAATTGAAAGAAAAGATTGGTATAAAAATTTATCAATGGAAAATAAAAAAAGAGCTTAGATATAAAAATCCGGATGTAGAAAAAGACAAAGGAAAAACGGCACTGATGATGGGTATTTTTGCTGCAGGGGCATTATTATTATCACCTTTATTATTTTTTACCTGGATGGCTGCTATACCGCTAGCTATAATAGCAATTATTATGGGCAATAAAGTTTTGAAGGAAGACAAAAATGATAAAAATGCAAAGACTGCTGTAATTCTAGGCTGGGTAACGCTTGGTCTGATGGTAATAGGCACAATAGTTATTATTGCAATATTAGCCGCAATCTTCTCGGGTGGGTGGGAATAAACAATTTGTTTTCAGTAATATTGTTATTATAAAAAAATAAAAGAATATGCATGTACCAAGTGTAGCAGAGTTAGTTGCTCAGGGCAAATCGCCGGATATACTTTTTTGGGTAGGCTGTGCCGGAAGTTTTGATCAACGTGCACAAAAAATAACAAAAGCATTTGCAATAATATTAGATAAAGTTGGATTGAACTATGCCATTCTTGGTAAAGAAGAGATGTGTACCGGCGACCCGGTACGCCGTGCAGGTAATGAGTTCATGTTTCAGATGATGGCATATCAGAATATTCAGATCTTAAATAATTATGGAATAAAAAAAATTGTAACCACCTGCCCCCATTGTTTCAATACATTGAAAAATGAATACAAAGAACTTGGTGGAGATTATGAAGTAATTCATCATACCGTATTACTTCAGCAATTGATTGATGAAGGAAAAATAAAAATGTCCGAAGGATCCGGTGGAAAAGAAGGCGGTTCTTTTAAAGGAAAAAAAATTACGTTTCATGACAGTTGCTATCTCGGCCGGGCGAATAATATTTATGAGGCCCCCCGAAAAGTGCTGGAAGCATTGGATGCAGAATTAGTGGAAATGAAACGCTGCCGCAGCAATGGATTATGCTGCGGTGCCGGTGGTGCACAAATGTTTAAAGAAGAAGAAAAAGGAACTACCAGAGTTAATTTTGAAAGAACAAATGAAGCTATCGAAACTGGGGCAAGTATTATTGCCTCTGCCTGTCCTTTTTGTAATACGATGATGACGGATGGCGTAAAGCAGGCTGAAAAAGAAAATGATGTACAGGTGATGGATATTGCTGAGTTGATTGCAGCAAGTTTAGATTAATTTTACAGCATGAACTTTGAATATAAACATCTACTTCAGGAAAATTTTACTCCTGATAATAATCCACCCAACCCATCATGCAAATCTTTCGCCAACCTGCTTCTCTCCTCCTCTTGTCCTTTGA
>JANOFP010000499.1:0-5819 GCA_031413675.1 Bacteroidota bacterium | reverse complement strand
CAAACTTTTACACAAGGCGGCTCATCACAATGCATACAGGTAGTAGGTTGCCAGTAAGAGGCTGTATGCTCCGCATCCTTCATAGGATATATTTTTATCCAGTTTTGATCTGGATGAATCTGGTGCATATGATTACATGCCTGCTGGCATTTTTTTAAATTTTTACAACGGGATAAATCAATTACCATTGCAAAACTTTTTCCTGCAATTCCTTTTCGTTGTTCACGATTGCTGAGTTGAGGTAATTCGGGTACAGGTTTAAGAAAAGCTTTATCTACTTCAATTATTTCTCCATCAACCGATAGCAATTTTACTTTTTCGCCAGAAGCTACTACGTCCTGATCTTGCCCGGGAGAAAAGGGGTTTTTATCTGGAGAACAACCCGCTGCTAAACCAGCAAGTAAGCCGGTTAGCAGAAATTCTTTTCGGGAATGGCATTTGTTTTCGTTTGAACAGTTACACATAATTATCAGTTGATTTTATTGGATGTGGTTTTGTTTTTTACCCAGGTATGAATTTCTTCCTTTCCTATTTTTCTATTGGTTCTGCTGATAAGCTCTTTGTCAATTTCAACAAGTCGTCCGTCCTGGGTCAGCATTTTTACTGTTTCCTTTTTTTTCTTTTGTGAAAAGCCAAACCAACCTGTTAATGCTGCAGCTGCTGCAATACCAGCTGATTTTAGAAAAAAACTACGTCTGGATTTTTGTTGTTCTTTCATTTTGTTCAGTTGATAATTAATTTAAATAAAGCGGAAAGCTATAAAGGGGGTAAATACTTAAGTATTACATTTATCATTGGGCTTTATGATTATTATCAGTTCGTTTTTTCTATAAAAAAACCCGGTTGAAAATTTCAACCGGGTTTAAACCACACTTTTAAGATATATCACTTCTTAAAAGTTCTCATATAATTTACGATACTCCATCTTTCATCTGCATCGGGTAATTTCTTTTTAAAATTTGGCATATCATCGCGGCCTTCAGATGTTTTATAAAACATTGCACCATCAGTTTGTGCCTGAAAATCTGCTTTTGAAAAATCACCAGCTTCTGTTTTTAATTGAGCGGCTTTGGGGCCATCACCTAATCCTTTTGTACCATGACAGGATTTGCAGTGTGATCCATATAATGTTTTTCCTTCAGCGATTGATTCAGCATTGGAAACCACCGGGTTTTTCATGGTTTTATAATTATCAGGAACGGGCCAGGGTTTTTTATCCACTAAAGATTTTAATGTAAAACTGGTTCCAATGAATACAGTCACAAGAGCAAGGATGATTATAAGGGGTTTCATTTTATTAAAATTTATATTTAAAAGACTAATTAAACTGGTTTGAGTTGCATCTGTTTTTAAAAAAGGGTTCTTTTTTTAAGAACTGATCAGAGCATAAAAATAATCTGCACATAAATACCCTTAATTGATCACTGCATTGAAGTTACCTGATTTTTATCAGGTCGACTATTGATTTAAATGAATTTTTATTATGGTGTTATTGTTTGAAAACGATTCATTTGTCAAAATAAAAGCCAAGTTCACTTTCCAGGTTGGTCATGTCCACAAAGAGGGGAGCTTTATGGCCATCGAAAATAAAAATACCGCAAGGATCTTTTTTATCAAGATCAATATAAATGTGCTGGCTCTTGTTATACTCAAAGAGCAGGTACCGTGCTTTTTTAATTTCAATAATGGTTAGCTTGGGATATAATTTTTTTATAACAATTCCCGCATAACGCATCTGGTAAAAACAATCGTGTTCCATACTTTCGAAAATTGCTGAATCTGTTATTGCTTTAATTTTTTCAAATTGCAATGAGTCAGGTTTGAAAAAAACGGCAGCAGGAGAATTTATTTTTACCGTATCTGAAAAACTTGATGAAGGTTTAAGTTCACGATCCTTATGTATTTCAGTTTTATTTATAATTGGTTTTTGCTTGCTACCATTTGTACAGGAAAAATAGCATAAAGTTGCTAATAAATAAATGAAGAAATAGCATTTCATGTAAAATGTTTTTTTAAAATTCAAATTTAAGCATTAAATAAAAGCCCCGATAACTGATACCGGGGCTTTATTAAGGATTCACTAATTGATCCACATGACTTTTTTTGATTTTAATAATTCCACAAACGGGTAATATTAAATCCAATCAGATATTTGCCACCATTAATTTTATTATTAGATGCATCTGTATAATCAAATGGCGAATTCTGATTGTACAGATTGTTTGTTTGAGGGTTTATATAATAGAAATTTGTAAAGAACAGTTGAAATGCGTGGCTGCTGGTATTAATCTCCATACCAAAAGAGAGACTTGGATTAGGGTTGTTGGCAACATGTTTGGTAAGTGGTTGATCATAATTCAGATTCAATGCCATAGACTCCGTTAATTTATACCGTACAGATGCAGCGATTGCGAAATGATTATGTTCCATTGATGGATTTACTTTCAGCTTACTACTATCTATTTGAACAAAATAACCATTTACTACATTCTGGTGCGAAACACTTGGGGCTATCTGTACAGAAAGTTTATTGGTAATTTTTCTTGCAATTATCAGTTGATGAAAAAAAGAAAACCGGTCGCTGCTGATTCCAAGTATGGTTGTTTTATTCCCAAAAGAATTTGTATCGCGGTAAATTTCATGTGCGGGATCTTTCTTTGTGTTTACACCCATATTAAAATAGTAAGATGCACTTACAGGATATTTACCCTTTGTTTGAGTGATAATTGAATATTTCAAACTTCCATCCCAGAATGGCCCGCCAACACTTGAGGGTTTGTCCTGGTAAGGTATAATAGTAGCAGTGGTTTTTGCAAACCCGATACCAATATTCAATTTATTTATGGGTACATAGCTAACTCCTATCCTTATGTTTGAGGGGGCAAAGAATCCCCAGAAATCATCGTATCCTTTATCTACTGTACCGAAGCGGTGCATAATATCCATTTCAAATGTTCCTTTTACAGGTACCATTACAGTTTGGTTATCTATAATCCATACACTTTGGAATGTGTTTTTTACGGGTTTTATTTTAGCAACTGCTGATGTTTCCTCTTCAACTTTTGTTGTGTCCTGAGCGAAAAGAGAATCATTTAGCAATGCAAAACAAATAATCAGGAAAGCAGTTTTTGCTACCTGGTTTTTTGCGTTTATTATTTTGCGTTTCATTGTAATTTTTTTATGTCAGTTAATTATTCGGTGCACCGTTTCTTATCCAGTCGTACACTTTTTGTCTGTTTATTGCTGATGGAATGTATTGAGCCATTTCACCTTTTATCATTACATAGAGTCTGCTTTCTTTGGGCAATGCAGTATTAATAAACCCACCATTTACAATTTGCTGATAGGATATATCCAGCGTTAGATAGGGTTTATATTTTCCCGATACATGACACCCTGCATCTGTGCAACTTGTATTAAACAAAGGTGCTAATTCAGTTTTATAGCTAACTGGTTGAGGAGGCCCGTCAGGATCGGAAGCCAGTACAGGTACAATGATATCTTTGTAACAACTGGTAAAAACAACACCCAGCGTCAGTATCAATCCTGCATATATTAATAATCGTTTCATTATTATAAATTTTTATAGTTATTATTTATTGTTGAAATTCATGTTGCACTCAACTTCAATCTTATCAGATATGCTTGTGCTTACAATTCCAAAATCACGACAATTAAACTGGAATTTTAATTGCAGTCCGAATACTTCATAAGCAGAAGCTGTTCCAAATTGTACTCTTTGCCTGGGTATATATTTAAGCGTACCGATATAAGATTTGGTAAGTGGTGTTGCTAATTTACCTTGGTAAGTAAGATTCAGGGTTACGATATAACCGTTACTAACTGGGTCAAACTTTACTTCGGTAGTTTTAATTTTAGCCAGATTAGGATAAGCCAGATTTTGAGTTCCGGAAACAATGGCAACAGTACCCATACCGGAAATATTACATCCCGCATCACGACCGGGCTCCCCGGTGTTGGATGTATTGATTTGAACATAGCCATTAAAATAGGATTTTGTAGGATCATTTTCATAAAATGCCCAAGAGCTGTCTTTTAGTGGTTGTCCGGTAATAACATAGCTTAAAGCTTCAGCATCTGTTACGTCATGTGTGCCAAACTGATTAAAGCGGCCTGTTAATAATCCTGCGGCACCTACATAATTGGTGGACCAAAGTACACTTGAGTGAGATTTATCAAGCTTCCATTCGCTGGTATTTCCGGCTGTCATATTGCCTGGCAATAATATTTCAGTGCCCCGGGTTGATACAAATGGTTTGCTAATCTGAATCGGAACAATGAGTTCATCATCGTGTGTACAACTTATAATATAGCCGTAACCACTAACAAGAATAAGAAGAATCATCAGGGTTCTATTACTAAACAGTTTCATAAAATGTGTTTTAATTGAGTGAATATTTAATAAATATGACGATGTAAAACTATTTGTCAAAAAATTATCAGTTAATGACTATTATCAAAAATGGTAGTGATAGATATCAGTTTACTACGGAATTAGAATCAGGCTCGCATGCCAGCATTTATTTATGATAAAATAAACTGATTTTAGAAAACTTTTAAATATCCAACGGAGAAAGGGTCAATAGGCTGGTCTATAACTATACATTTTTTTTAAAACGTGTAAAAACAAAAGAGATGAATACAATAAATGCAAAAGCTCCCATGTTGAGGAGAAGACTATTGGAATAAATATTCATGTCATTTTTTATTACTTCCTTATTGGTTGAAGAATGAATGAGGTGTAAAAATAAATCTTTAGCTAAAAAAAAGAAAAAAACAAGGCTATGTATTAAACTTAATACAGGTTTTTTGTTTAAAGCCGGAAATAAGAAGAGGATTGAAAGCAGCCCCCATGCAGTTAAATAGGGGTATTGATATGACGCGGCAATATTTTTAAAAGAATAGTCAGGGTGTAAATTTTTTAATTGAAGTCCCAGGTATAAAATGCCTATTAGTGCATAAGCAAATGGTAATAAGGAAATGAGTTTGTTTTTATAATTATTTTTCCAATGCTTGTTACCTGCAATAAAAAGGGTTACAGCATAAAGTAAAGGATAGCCAGAAAAAAATGCCAGCATTTCCAATTGTTGCAGGTAGGCAAAAAAACTATTATCCATAAATAAAAATTGAGTAACGGGGTGGAGTCTGCCGGATAAAAATAAGTTTAAAATAATTCGTAACCATCCAGACAACTTATTTTTTCAGCAATTCTTTTTCTATTGCAATCGCTTTTGGAAAAAGAATATTATTCTCAAGATGGATATGCTGTGTAAGATCATTGTCCAGTTCTTTCAGTTTATACAAACAAACCCGGTGACTGATACAAGCTTTTTCAGGTATCGAATAATCAAAAGTGAGAGAACGCATTTTATGTATATGTCGTATTGCAGACTGATGTTCTTTTAACATTATTTCTTCTACAGGTTTTCGCAAGGTACGTACCAGCAGGCTTGCATACGATTCTTTACTGGTGTGGGCATGATAAATTTGCTTGATATAAGGGAAAAAAATTTCTTCTTCCTGTTTCATATGTGGAAATACTTCTTTGTTGAGTTGCAAAAAAGTATTTTCCAGTTCATTCAGATACGGGTATTTTTTAGAATGCTCTTCAGCAAAAGACCGCAGCATTTTTTTTATTTCAGGCATTACCTGTTTCATATAATGATGATGAACATTCACGATATAGTCCACAAGAAAATCAATCCGCCATTCATCAAACCGCAGTGAATTGGATACATGTACATTCCGGGTGGACTGCTCCAGTTCTTTTTTGAGTATTTCGATATCAAGTCCTTTCA
>JANOFP010000498.1:0-6722 GCA_031413675.1 Bacteroidota bacterium | reverse complement strand
TTTGGTTCAAAGGAGGTCCCGATAATACATACATTACCCAATACATTATTACAGGTATTGGTCATTTGAAAAAACTGGGAGTTGATGTGAAAAAATTAGCGCCAATAATCAAATTGGCTATTCCATACCTGGATAAAAAATTAAAAGAAGATTACGATTATTTAATAAAAAATAAAATAAAACTAAATCAGCAAAACATTAGCTATGCCCAAATTCAATATTTGTACATGCGCAGTTTCTTTTTAGAAATAGAGCCGGCAAAGGAAATTAATCCTGCCTTTAAATATTATTGGGGCCAGGCGGAAACCTATTGGCGGAAACAAAACAAATACATGCAAGGTTTGATCGCATTGTCTTTGCATAGATTCCTCCCAATGCCGATGAGAGATAAAAAATTTAAGAATACACCGAAAGAGATCCTCGCATCATTAAAAGAAACTTCAATCAATCATGAAGAATTGGGTATGTACTGGAAAGAATTAACCAGTGGTGGCTATTACTGGCACCAGGCTCCGATTGAAACACATTCATTGCTGATAGAAGTTTTTAGTGAAGTTGGCAAGGATGTAATGGTTGTTGATGATTTAAAAACATGGTTATTGAAAAACAAACAAACTACGAATTGGAAAACTACCAAAGCAACTGCAGAAGCATGTTATGCTTTACTATTGCAGGGTACAAATTGGTTGGCGAATGAATCTGTAGTTGAAATAAAAGCAGGGAATATTGTATTTAATTCGAACGAAAATAAATCAGAAGCAGGAACCGGTTATTTCAAAAAGAATATTGAAGGGGATAAAATAAAACCAGAGATGGGAAATATTTCAATACGCCTCACCCCTAACCCCTCTCCTGGCGGAGAGGGGAACACCACTCCTTCGAATGGTGGCCCGACTTCTTGGGGCGGTGTTTACTGGCAGTACTTTGAAGATTTAGATAAAATAACTTCAGCAGCCACCCCATTGCGATTGAATAAAAAATTATTTGTAGAAAAAAATACTGACCGGGGTCCGGTACTTACTCCGGTTAATGATGGCGACTTTCTGAAAGTGGGTGATAAGATAAAAGTGAGAATTGAATTGAGGGTTGATCGTGATATGGAATACATTCATATGAAAGATATGCGGGCAAGTTGTATGGAACCGGTGAATGTATTGAGTGGTTATAAATGGCAGGGTGGTTTGGGCTATTATGAAACAACAAAAGATGCAAGTACCAATTTCTTTATAGATTATTTGCGTAAAGGAACTTATGTTTTTGAATATGCGTTGTTTGTTACGCATACCGGAAACTTTAGTAATGGCATCACAACGATACAATCCATGTATGCACCTGAGTTTTCCAGTCATAGCGAAGGTGTTCGTGTGAATGTTGAGTGATCGGTTCTCCCTCTCCTTTGGAGAGGGAGGTAGAGGGCGAAGTTTTTAATGAAAGAAAATATTCAATAACCAACATTTAATATTCAACACTCAAGTCTGCCCGATGATTGCTTATTGAGTATTGAATATTGGATGTTGAGTGTTTACTTTTGCTTTATGCATAAAGATGTTATCGTTATTGGACAGGGAATTTCAGGCACCTGCTTATCTTGCTATTTAGCTAAAGAAAAAATATCGTTCATTGTATTGGATAATGAAAGAAAAAATGCGCCATCCAGAGTAGCGGCAGGAATCATTAACCCGGTAACAGGCAGAAGAATTGTAAGAACCTGGATGATTGAAGAGCTTTTACCTTACACATGGGATTTTTATACTCAACTAGGAACAGAACTCGGCATTCAATCCATCGCACAAAAAAAGATAATTGATTTCTTTCCTTCGCCACAGATGAAAATAGCATTTGATGAACGATTGAAGGATGGTGAAACATTTTTGCAAAAGCCAACTGATGAAAATATTTTCAGGGAAAACTTCAATTATGATTTTGGATTTGGTAGCATCTCCCCTGCTTATACTGTTCACCTTGAAAACATTTTACCGATATGGAGAAAAAAATTGGCTTCAAATAATAATTTGGTGGAAGAAGAATTTGATTTTTCGCAATTGAAAATTTCCAATGACAGAGTTGAGTATAAAAATATCATAGCAAAGCAAATAATATTCTGCGATGGTGTGCAATCTTATCAAAACCCATATTTCAATAAACTCCCTTTTGCTCCTAATAAAGGTGAAATGCTGATTGTAGAAATACCGGGTCTGTCAAATGATTATTTGTATAAAAAAGGTATGACCCTTGTTCCGCTTGCAACAAAAGATATATTCTGGCTTGGCAGTAATTACTTATGGGAATTTGAAAATGAAAATACCAGTGAAGCTTTTTATAAACAAGCCGATGCAATTTTAAAATCATGGTTGAGGATCCCTTATAAAATTATTGATCATAATGTTTCAATAAGACCAGCAACGCTTGAGCGAAGACCCTTTGTGGGTTTTCACCCGGCATTTCCATCTGTTGGCATTTTAAATGGAATGGGAACCAAAGGTTGTTCTCTTGCACCTTATTTTGCAAAACAACTGGTTGATAAAATTAAGTACGGGAAAACAATTTTACCTGACGCTGATATATCGAGATTTAAAAAAATCTTATCCTCCTGATTTTGTTTACAATTATTTTATCTTCAACACTAATTTAAAATTTTTCTTCAATGACTAACAATGTAACACAAGTTTATTCTATCCCATCCCGTTTCCGCAAAATGGAAAATATGCATATCATTTTCTGGCTGCTAAAAGATATTTCCTGGTGCATGGTATGGAAACCAATCGGAATTGCAATGATTTTTCCAACATTAATCATCGCCATCATTATTTCGTACCAGACAAGGAAAATAAAAGCGGAATTATCGCATAATCTCGCTGTTGTTTTCTGGATAACCGCCAATAGCTACTGGATGATAAGTGAGTTTTTAGGCTTTGATGAAAAATTGATAGCAGGATATGAAGGTAGATATATCAGCGTAATCCCGTTTCTTATCGGGATAGCAATTCTGTTGTATTATTACCTGATACAACGACCGCTTGAATTAAAGAAAACTAAAAAATAATTCTATGAGAGTGCCGGTGCCGGTTGCAGCTGTCTCAGTTTCCGCTGCTTCATATAGCGGCGTACTAAATAGATAATTGTCATTGTGATCATTGGGTTCGGATTTAAATATTAAAAAAAACGGTACAGTAAACTTTTTTACATCTGCTTATCAGTTCAAAATTTTATGCCGGGTCATCGGATCCTGGTTCAAAACACGGCACAACGCTTCATACAAATCAGGCATATTCTCTTTCAACCCCTTTGGGTTTTCAAAAAAAGCTTCAGCACTCACTGCCCAAAACTCATGCAGATTGCTGAAAGCATAACTTCTTAAAAAACTTCTCCGGTTCGTTATCACATCAGCCAGTATAGGCCCGGTTGTGCTGCTGAATTTTTCATAGTTCAATCGAAAACCGGCATCTACACCAAACTGCGCAAAAAAATTATTGTATAATAACGCATGGCTCATTTCATGCACAGCCACATTTATATCATCTTTTTTTTGAGAGTAGCCATACAAAAAGTGTTTCCAGCTCAGATAAATACCATCGGGAGCTACATGACCAATATATAATTCCTGGTCATCATCCATATGATACGCATCAGCCAAAATATAAATATCATTGAAATGGCTAAGCTTATAATTTTTCAAACCAAATGTTACCTGTATAGCAGATGCACTTACTAAAGTTGCGGTATCTTCATTTCTTTCCAATCCGATGAAATGAAATTTTTTTGTTTGTTTAAAAGCATGCACCCTGCTTACAAAACGATATTTTAAATGTTTTGGAAGTTCATTAAAATAGCTCAACAGGCTTCCGATAACAAATGAATAATTATTAAAATCAGCTTCTGTTACTGTTGGATAATCATGAACAGACGAAGAAGCTGTAAGTTTTTTTACGGCGAAAAAATTGGAAATACTGTAGAAGATGTTTCGCATAAGTACGGTTCGGGATAGTAAATATAAACACTCACTCCTGAAAATGCAAGTACTAATAATTCTTCCGTACTATTACTAAGTAAGATTTCTAAATGCTGATAAAATATGCCTTCAATTTAAAAATAGGAATTAGTAATTTTTTTCTTATCCATCTATTCTTTCAGATTATTTTACTCAAAGATTTTCAAAATATTCCCCCGCAAACCAACTCGAACTTCCATATGGCACAAAGGCTGCGGATACTTATCTTTGCCGCCGTATTTAATTCGGGGCGGTTTATTGGTGTTACCAGCTGAAGTGCTACTATGTTTCTTCCGTTGCGTCACATGCTGACGCTTTCGGTCAGCATCCCGGCATTTATCGCCGGGACTCTTATACTTCCTGTAATTCTATTCAGCTTTCATAAAATCAATTATTCACAACATGTTTCGAACACATACTTGCGGAGAACTAAGACAAACCGACACAAACAAAAAAGTAACTCTTGCCGGTTGGGTGCAAACAATTCGGAAATTAGGAACTGCCATTACCTTCGTTGACCTGCGTGACCGATACGGCATTACCCAATTACTTATTGGAGAAGAACTGACTAAACAACTTGAAGAAAATCCTTTAGGCCGGGAATTTGTATTGCAGGCAACAGGAACCGTAAATGAACGGAGCAATAAAAATGCAAATATCCCCACCGGCGATATAGAAATTGTTGTCAATTCTTTCAACATATTAAACAAATCAGCAGTACCGCCATTTACCATACAGGATGATACCGATGGTGGTGATGATATAAGAATGAAGTATCGTTATCTTGACCTGAGAAGAAATGCGGTGAAGAAAAATATAGAACTGCGCTATGCTGTTAACCGGGCCGCAAGAAATTATTTGCACCAGCATAATTTTATGGACATTGAAACACCATTTTTGATAAAATCAACTCCAGAAGGTGCAAGAGATTTTGTAGTGCCAAGCAGAATGAATGCCGGACAGTTTTATGCATTGCCACAATCACCACAAACATTTAAGCAACTCTTAATGGTAAGTGGTTATGATCGCTATTATCAGATTGTAAAGTGCTTCCGTGATGAAGATTTGCGTGCAGACAGGCAACCGGAGTTTACCCAGATAGATTGTGAAATGGCATTTGTAGAACAAGAAGATATCCTGCACATGTTTGAAGGAATGGTAAAATCCATTTTTAAAGATGTAAAAAATATTGAATACACAGATGCAGTAGAACGGATGACCTGGGAAGATGCTATGTGGAATTATGGAAATGACAAACCGGATATCCGTTTCGGAATGAAATTACTCAACTTGAAAAAACCTTCCTCTGTATATACAGAAAAGAAAGATAACGCTGCATTGATCAATGATACAGGCTTTAAAGTATTTGAGGAAGCTGAAACAGTGTTGGCTATTTCAGTACCTGGATGTAGCGAATACAGCCGTAAACAAACCGATGAACTGACCGAGTGGGTAAAACGTCCGCAGATTGGAATGAAAGGAATGGTATTTATTAAATGCAATGTTGATGGAACAATTAAAAGCAGCGTAGATAAATTTTATACAGAAGAAAAATTAAAAGCTATTGCAGATGCAGCAGGTGCAAAAGCCGGCGATTTAATTTTAATTCTTGCAGGTGCCGAAGAAAAAACAAGAAAAGCAACGAGTGATTTACGAATGGAAATGGCAGAACGCTTAGGGTTAAGAAAAAAAGATGAATTTAAATTGCTATGGGTATTAGACTTTCCGTTGTTTGAATATGATGAAGAAGGAAACAGGTGGGTGGCACGCCATCATCCGTTTACATCTCCCAAACCATCACATATAGAAGTGATGATAAATAATGACCCCGAAATAAATGACGCTGCAAAATACCTGGAACATCCATACGCCGGTATTAATGCGAATGCGTATGATATGGTATTGAATGGAAATGAAATCGGTGGTGGCTCTATCCGGATCTTCCAAAGAGAATTGCAGGAAAAAATGTTTGCAGCATTAGGAATGAGTAAAGATGAAGCATTGCATAAATTTGGTTTTTTATTGGGTGCATTTGAATACGGCGCACCACCGCATGGTGGTATTGCATTTGGGTTCGATCGTCTTTGTGCTATACTTGGTGGCAGCGAAAGCATCCGTGATTTTATTGCTTTTCCAAAAAACAATGCCGGAAGAGATGTAATGCTGGATGCTCCTTCCACAATTGATGATAAACAGTTTGAGGAGCTGCAGATAAAATTAGATTTGAAAAAGTGAAACCGCAAACTCCATTAGCAGAACGCATACGGCCAACTACACTTTCCGATTTGGTAGGACAGGAACATCTGACCGGCAAAGGAAGCATTCTTCGTGTGGCAATCGAAATTAATTCTATTCCTTCTTTAATTTTTTGGCTCCGGCGTTCACATGGCGATGAAGTCGGGCATGATGGCGGCCGAGACGATCGTCGACGCGATCGAGCGCGACGAGTTCACTTCGCTCACGCTCGGCGGTTACGCCGAGCGCTATCGGCAGAGCTGGGCGTACGAGGAGCACCGCAAGGCGCGAAACTTCCATGGCGCCTTCGCGATGGGCCTCCCGTTCTTCATGCTGAACGAACCCTTCCGGCTATTCCTGACGGGCGGCCGCGGGCTCGTGGACGACATCTCGTTCCCCGCCGGCCATACGCACTACAAGAAGCTGGCGGAGCTGCCGCCCGAGAAGCGCCGCAAGGAGGCGTTCGAGTTCGACGGCAAGCTGACCTTCACCAAGGAGC
>JANOFP010000497.1:0-10244 GCA_031413675.1 Bacteroidota bacterium | reverse complement strand
CGCTGCCCGCTCCGGTCGCGGGCCTGCCACTCGCGGGGTCGGCGGTCGGCGTCGGCTGACCCGCGCCGCTAGGGCTGATCCACCCCTGCGGCGCAAAGGTAGCAGGATGAACAGGAGTTTCTAAGTAAAAAATCACAGAATAAATCTTTTTATTAAGTAAACTCACTACGGTTTTTACTGCACTTGCTATTCATCAATTACGGCTAATGAAAACAGGTAATATTTTATGCATGGTTACTTTTTTTCAGCAGCTTTTACAAACTTTTTACATAAAATACGAGTTCAATAAATCTGGTATTTTATCCATTGTATTGCATGTACATGCGGTATACATTTACATACAATTGAAATTTTATTTTGAATAAGAATAAAAGATATTAGAACAAAACTGGCTGTTGGTATCATTTTTGTTTCTTTTCGGGAACGAATTAATCAAATAGCAAATTTTTTTTTCTTGATAGTAAGATGGAACAAGGCTGAAATTATATTTCGTATGTTCTTTCCCCTGTCAATCAACTTTATATAAACGACCTCTTAGGTGGAAGAGGATGGTGGCTTGTAAAGGGGTCCCGGTTCGGGGGCCCCTTCTTTTTACTCCTTTAATTCTGTAATTCTGCCCTGAAAGAGAGACTTACTCTATCCTGTATCTCACTTTTCAACTATGGAATTTTATTCGGCAAGCTCATTTAAGAATAACAACTTAGCTATTTAAAAACTATTAAACTTTAAACTTTAAACCTGAATAGCTACATTTGTCTATTCACTAAAATTTTTTTCATGCAGGATATGGAGTATAACACAACGAGAAATCATATGATTATGCGGGAATATGGCCGCCATGTGCAGAAGATGATTGAGCATGTTTTAACAATAGAAGATAAAGAACGCCGTCAGCGAAATGCACAATCGGTTATTGAACTGATGGGTTTTTTGAATCCGCATTTAAAAAATGTAGAAGACTTTCGTCATAAACTCTGGGATCATCTTTTTTTAATATCTGATTTTAATCTGGATGTTGAATCACCCTACCCGATTCCAACTAAAGAAACACTGAAAGCAAAGCCACATCCACTTAAATATCCCAAACGCCTTCCCCGTCATTCGCACCTGGGAAAAAACCTTGAAATCATTATTGATAAAGCATTAAAAGAAACGGACCCCGATAAGCGTCTTGGTTTTTCAAATGCCATCGCTTATTATATGAAACTTGCCTACAATACATGGCATAAAGAAATGGTGCATGATGATGCCATACAAAGTGAACTTACCAATATCACCGATGGCCAATTAACTTTTACTAATACCCCATTTGTAAAAGCATATCGTCATCAACCAGAAGATGACCGTGGTGGTTATGGTAAACCTCGTGGAAAATTTCAGCACCGTGACCGTGGAAGTAATGGTGGTGGTTCAAGAGATGGTGGTGGAGGTGGTCGCAGGGATATGAGAGGTGGTGGTGGTTTTAAGAAAAAAAGATATTAGAGTTCTGATATCAAATGAATATCAATAAATAAAATTTGTATGGTTGATTGTTTTTTACCAATTAACCTTGCCCGTCCGGTTTGGCGGGCATTTTCTTTTATTATTATCTTGCAACATCTCCCTCCTTCGCAATAAGATTATTATTTTTATTACTTGCTATTAACAGCTACGGAGGATAAACAATAAAATAATATGAACTCTTTTGAAGTCAACGGCGGAAAAAAATTATTTGGCGAAATAACTCCGCAAGGAGCAAAAAATGAAGCACTGCAAATTATCAGTGCTGTTTTACTTTCTCCTGAAAAAATTACGGTTTCAAATATTCCGGACATCCTGGATGTAAATCTTTTGATAGAGTTGCTGGGCGAAATGAATGTGAAAATTGAAAGACCGTTGCGGGATACCTGTATTTTTCAAGCCGATGATGTAAATATTGATTACCTGCATAGTGAAACATTTAAAAAGAAAAGTGGAAAGCTTCGTGGTTCGGTTATGCTGGCTGGCCCCATGCTTGCCCGTTTTAAAAAAGCATTTATACCCAAACCTGGTGGCGATAAAATAGGAAGAAGAAGATTGGACACACATATTATTGGGTTTGAAAAATTGGGTGCAACATTTACGTATCATGATGATGGCTTTTTCCATCTTGCCGCTCCTCAATTAAAAGGAATAAATTTTTCATTGGATGAACCATCCGTAACCGGTACTGCAAATATTGTAATGGCAGCTTCCATGGCAGAAGGCATTACGACAATTTATAATGCAGCATGTGAACCATACATTCAGCAGCTATGTAAAATGCTGAATCGAATGGGCGCAAAAATTTCGGGTATTGGGAGTAATCTACTTAAAATTGAAGGAGTAAAATATCTGGCAGGAACATCGCATCGTATGTTACCAGATATGATAGAAGTAGGATCTTTTATTGGTTTAGCTGCCATGACGCAAAGCGATATCACGATTAAGAATGCCGGCATAGAACACCTCGGCATTATTCCTGAAAAATTTCAACAGCTTGGAATAAAAATGAATTTTGTTGGCGATGATATTCATATTCCCTCGCAGGAATCTTATCAGATTCAGAAATATATGGACGGCGGTGTACTTACTATTTACGATCACCCGTGGCCCGGCTTTACTCCCGATCTGTTAAGCATAGTGTTGGTAACAGCAACGCAGGCACATGGTAGTGTACTGATACATCAGAAAATGTTTGAAAGCAGATTGTTCTTTGTTGACAAACTCATTGACATGGGAGCACAAATTATTTTATGCGATCCGCATCGTGCAGTGGTTATTGGTTTGGAACGGGAACAAAAATTAAGAGGAATAACGATGAGCAGTCCGGATATACGTGCCGGAGTGGCTTTATTAATTGCAGCACTCAGTGCCGAAGGAAAAAGTGTAATTCAAAATATAGAACAGATAGACCGGGGTTATCAAAACATTGATGAACGATTAAAAATATTGGGAGCTGATATAAAAAGGGTTTAAACTTTCACCAATTCAAATAATCTCTGAATTTTATTGTTATCTTTAAATAAACAAAATATAAAAATGACCTGGATTACCTATATTAAATCAGATCCCCGGATACTTTTTGGTAAACCCGTAATTAAAGGCACACGTATTCCTGTTGATTTGATATTAGAAAAACTAGCGGCTGGTAATACAACTGAAAAATTACTGAAAGCTTACCCGAGATTAACAAAGAAAGCCATTCAAGCCTGTCTTTTATTTGCATCAGATAATGCAAAACACGAAAAGGTATTGTCCCTCTCATGAAAAAAATTCGAATTGTAGCTGATGAAAGCGTCGACTATTCAATCGTAAAAAAATTAAGGCTGAATGGGTTTGAGACTTTCGCAATTTGCGAAGCTAACTACTCTATGCCAGACAATAAAGTGCTTTCATTGGCTGTAAAAAATAATACAATCCTAATAACTGAAGACAAGGATTTTGGTGAACTTGTTTACCGGTTTAAAATGAAACATTGCGGCATATTGCTTATTCGTCTTATTGATTTTACTTCGGATGAAAAAGCAAATCTTGTTTTGAAGGCCGTAACACAACATTATAAGGTATTAAAAAATATTTTTTCTGTGCTTGACAAAAAAAGAATCAGAATCAGGGATTAATTTATGATTACAAATATCTTTTCCCAAAACATTGTTCTCGAAAACGAAAGAACGTTGCTTCGCCCCTTGCAGGAAAATGATTTTGAACACCTGCTTCCCTATTCTTTACATGAACCTGAAATCTGGAAATGGGGTTTACTCACTGCAGCAGGTGAAGAAAATTTAAGAACCTATATTTCAGAAGCGATTAAAAACAGAACCGAAAAAAAAGAATACCCCTTTATTGTTTTTGACAAACAAACTAATTTGTATGCAGGCAGTACAAGGTTTTATGATATTCAACAAGGCTATTCTTCCACACAGCTGGGTTTTACCTGGTATGGAAAAAATTTTCAGCGTACCGGATTGAACCGCCATTGCAAATTATTATTGCTCAGTTTTGTTTTTGAAAAATGGGGATTGGAACGGTTAGAATTCCGGGCACATTCTGAAAATGAAAATAGCATTAAAGCAATGAAAGCAATTGGCTGTATAGAAGAAGGAATTCTGCGCAATCATATGCCGATTGCAAATGGTACAAGAAGAAGCAGTATCATATTAAGCATTTTAAAAGATGAATGGTTGGGTGGTGTAAAAGAAAAATTAACAGGAAAGATCAAATAAGCGTTTAAAACCTCACCAGCTTTCAGATATACCTCTTTCGGACTATTGTCTTCAGTTATTCATTTACCTAACTTTAGTTTTTCTCCGGTAACATATTTTTAATCGCCGAAGGTGTTCTTTGGGCAAAATCATTTCTTCTTATGAACTACTTCATTGGTTTAATAAAACGTTTTTTTGTAGCACTAACCACTGCCGACTTTTATCGCACTGTTACAAAAACAATCTGGCTGTTTTTTCCCTCTTTCTTTTTTTTATTTCTCTGCTGGCTTACATTCTGGAATCTATCTCAAGGAAAAGATTTAATGATTTATACCTTTGAACATCCACAAGTGTTTATTTGCTTTTTTATTGCCATACTTTTTTTTGCATATGTTGTTTGGTTTTCATCCCGCTTAGTTACCAAGGCAAAATTTTGGGAAGATGAAAATCATTTATGGCTGATGGTACGTGTGCATATCCCGCGGTATCTCGGATTCACTTGTTTTACTATAATTATACTTGCTTTTCTTCAATTGCAGATTGATGAATCACCCGGAATGAAAAGTTTTTGGGCCTATACATTACTGGTGCTAAGTTTACCCTACTATATTTTGCTTCACCGTATAAGTAACTATTATGTTTTTATAAAAGACTATTCGGCAAATGGAATCTTTGGTAGTATTCTTTTTATCCTACTTGGATCGCTGATAAGTGTATTTCTTTTACCCGGTTATATAGGGTTGGTCATTGTTTTAATAATCCTGCAGGTAATAATGGTCTTTTTCTTTGTGGCACGCCGCAAAGCAATAAAAATAGAAATGGATAAAAAGAAAATCCAGGTTCAAAAAGGGAGCGACAGTAAAAAAGCGTATGCCGGTAAAAAAGGACTTGGATTGCTGATTGCTAAAATGAAAAGACTTTTAAGAGACCCCGAAGAAAAAGGGAGTATGAATTTTTTTAATCCCATTGCAGGCGCAGCATTTATTTTTTATGTAACTACAATTTTATCGGTAAAATTTTCAGTTTTTATTGGCACATTTCCCTTTGTATTACTGGCTTTTGGTGTTTTGGCCGGGTTTATAAATTTTATTTCAACTCTGTCCGTGTTTGCAAAATTTAATTTTCACCTGCTGTTTTTCATCACTGCATTTATTGCAGGCAGCGTATATGATCCACATGGAGTTCAACTTATAAAAAAACAAAATGAGCAGGTGTCATTCGATAAAAGACAAAAACTACAGGAATATTTTACACATTGGGTAAAACAGCGTTACCCAAATCCTGATTCTATCAAAAACATGCAGCCCGTTTATTTTGTTTTATCCGATGGTGGTGCATCCCGATCAGGTTATTGGGTAGCCTCTGTACTCTCAAAACTGGAAGATGATACGAAAGGAAAATTTTCCAATAATCTTTTTTGCATGTCGGGTGCATCGGGTGGTAGTGTAGGCAATGCAGCTTTTTATATTTCACTACGAATAAAAAATATACTGGCAGAAAAAGACAGTACATATCTTTCTGTAACAAAAGATTATTTGAAAACTGATTTTCTCAGTTTCACCATTGCACGTATGCTCGGTCCCGATTTTTTCCGCTACATATTACCACCACTAATCCCTGCATATGACCGTGCTTATGCATTAACAAAAGCATTGGAAAAGGCGCCAAAATCCAATAGCGTCCTGTATAATTCTATGGCTATTGGTATGTCTTCGCTGGTTACACAAAAAGATCAGCCAACAATGCTTCCCGTTTTTTGCATTAATACTACCCGTATGCAGGATGGCACACCTGGCGTAATAAGCACAATCAATATGAACGATGTTATTTTTAATAAGCGGGTTGATGTACTCAATTTAATACAGGAAGGACAAGATTTAAAATTGAGTTCAGCAATTGTATTAGGTGCAAGTTTTCCGTACATAAGCCCTGCCGGAAGAATTGATAAATTGCAACCAGCAAAAAAAACAGATGGTACCGACAGCAGTTACTGTATTCCTAATTATTTTGTTGATGGCGGTTATTTTGATAACTCCGGTGCCGGTGTGGTGAATGAAATGATAATTGCCATGCGGCAAATGATGAACAGCGACTCTGTTCTTTCACGATATAAAAACAAATTGGATTTTACTGTATTGCACATCACAAATGATCCGCATCCGCATGGATTGCCTGTATTAAATAATGTAAATCCATTGGTAAACGATATGGCTGCACCCATACAAACACTTGCCGGTGCTTATGGCAGCCAAACCAGTGTAAATAATTCACGTTTGGAAAATTATATGTTTAATAATATTGGCAGCGGGCATTATATTCCTATCAATCTGTACCGGACAAAAGACAGCATGAGTTTCTCCATGAACTGGGTAATTTCTGACCGTGCATTGAAAGGCATGGATGAACGGCTTGCAACTTCTGATTCGCTGATTAATTTGCTGAAAAGAATGAAATAAATACAGACATACACTTAACTAATTCTTACTGCAGTACCACTTGCTACCACCATCAGCATACTGCCGCCGCCGCCGATGGTTTCAAAATCTAAATCAATACCAATGATTGCATTGGCACCCATACTTTGTGCCCGTTGCATAAGTTCAGAAAGTGCATTCTGCCGGGCTTCCTGTAACACTTTTTCATAGGTAGCGCTGCGGCCGCCAAAAAAATCACGCAGCCCGCCCATAATGTCTTTAATAAAATTTGCACCAATAATTACTTCAGCAGTAACGATACCCAAATACTCTTCTACGTTTTTTCCCTGCAAGGTGGAGGTTGTACTAACTAGCATTTTAAAATTTTTTATTTTGATAAAAATATACAAATAACTGATATGATTTTCCAAAAAAAAGCCATTTTTTGTACGTACAAAAAAAGTATATTTGTACGTAAACATTTATTATGGGAACCAAACTTACCGTGAACGTAAATACGAAAACAATTGAGAAGGCAAAATTATATGCCCGAAAAAAAAGAACGAGTGTATCCAGATTAATAGAAAACTACCTGGATAGTATTACATCAAATGAATCTGAAAAATCTGAAATTACACCATTGGTTAAAAGCCTTTCAGGCTTACTTAAAGCATCAGATATTAAGAATTATAAAAACGAGTACGCAGATTATCTTACCAAAAAATATAAATGAACCGGGTATTTATTGACTCTGATATCACGTTTGATTTGCTTATAGAAAGGCATCCTTTTTACGACGCTGCTGCACGTTTGTTTTCGTTAGCTGATAATAATAAATTGAAAATTTATATTTCTGCATTAAGTTTTTCAAACCTGCATTATATTTTGCGTAAAAAATATAATGCTGAATTATCAATTAAGACATTACAACGATTAAAGGCAATTACAAATGTGTTAGCGGTAAATGAAAAGATAATTGATCTTGCCCTTTCGTCAGACTTTAACGATCTGGAAGATGCCATACAATATTATGTTGCTTTAGAAAATGAAATTCCAATAATATTGACCCGAAATCTGAAGGACTTTAAATTATCGAAAATACCAGTAATGACTGCGGATGATTTTTTAAAAAGCAACCCTGATTAATTTCTATAACTATTTTAATTCACAGCATTGAAATTAATACTATTTGTAATCTCGATTTTTCTAATCTTATTCAACAACGTTGTTATTTCGCAAACTACCTTCAGCATTGCCACCGACCTGAGTGCGGTACGGAATCAAAAACAAAATCAGCAGTTCTGGACAGCAGGGCATACCATTAAAACTGAAATGCATCTTTCAAAAAAAGATGGACCTTATATCTGGGTGTCTTATTTTATTCCGGGTAAATTCAAAAACAAACTGGTGGCAAATGCAATTTTGCCAACCACAGTTCCGCAATCAATCGCTTTTACCAACAAAGCTGAAATGAAAGTGAAAGAAATAAGTATTGGATGGAAACATTATTTTAAAGGTGGAAGCAATTTGACTGATAACTGGAGCTTATATGGCTTGGCGGGTTTTGGTATTATTGGTGGTAATGTGAAAAATAATTTTTTATCTGCAGTTGACACAACTTTATATACTGCACCAATTATAAACGGCACATCCCGATTTAAACGATTGACTGCTGATTTAGGATTAGGTTGGGAACTACCGGTAAGCGGTGAGCTAGCTTTGTATAATGAAATAACGGTTTGGATTCCGACTTCCAGTTATCCATCAAAATATTTATTGGAAAATACTGCTCCGCTGATTGCTTCCTTTCATTTAGGAATCCGGATTTATTTTGATTGAGCTTACTGAATCTTTACATCAAATCTTCCTTCTGTTACAGTTATGGGTTGCGGGGTATTGTATAAATTAATTGCCTGTAACTGAAATGTACCCGAAACAAAACGTTTAACCATATCATAGGTAGTAATATTTACCGTACCGGTATAGGAGGCTGAAGTCATCCATTCATTTTGAGGAGATATATTTCTTTTTACATAATAAACATAACTGGCTGCCGGGTTAGGTGCAGTCATTGTAGTATTAAATGTATAAACACCCGGACCATCCATTTCTTTTATAAAAATTTCAAATTCTGTTTCGTTGGGTGATGAATTAAAATTCCGTGCATTAATGTATAAATCTTTGTTGGGCATTTGTCTTGATTCCAGAATGTCAGCACCGGGGAGAACCGGATTTTTTTGCGGTACCCATATTTCTCCATCTATGCGGCAGCCGAAAATATTAGCCCCATTTTGTGTGGCTTCGGGCAAACCATCCACATTTTTTTTACAGGAAAAAAGAAAAACGAAAGCAAGAAGGATGTAGATTTTCATAATAAAGGATTTCTGGTATATAAACGTGTAAATTCAGGTTTTGGTATGATACCGAATCGCCATACAATTTAGTCCAAATCGAAAGTCGTCTCTGCTCTCGGTATAATACCGGGTTTTTTTGGAATAAAAAGGAAATAAAATTGGTACTACTGCCAAAAACCATTCCTGATATTCCTTTTTTCAAATTATCTTTCCCAGCCCGTACCGTCACGGGCGGGCACAAAACCTTAATCTATGGCAGAGAATAAATTGCAGATAGAAACAATAGAGCTCTACAAATTTCTTATTCCGCTAAAGGAACCTTTTATTATTTCGCTTGGGGCTGAGTACAATGCCCAAAGTGTAATTGTTGTTATTAAAACAAAAGAAGGTATTACCGGCTTTGGAGAATGCAGCCCGTATGCAGCCATCAATACTGAAACGGTGGACACCTGCATGATTGTCGGGCAACTGCTTGCAAAAGTTTTGAAAAATGAAAACCCCCTGGATATATCAAATTGTATCCAATGCATGGATAAAGTTATTTATGGCAACACAAGTATTAAAAGTGCATTTGATATGGCGCTGCTCGATATTGCTTCGCAGTATGCCGGTGTGCCCTTGTACAAACATTTACAAAACCTGTACACACAACTTTTTGATAACAAAGAATTAAAAATACCCAGCAATAAAAATGAGGAAGTAAAGAAAAAAGATTTGTTTACCGATTACACCATCAGTATAGGTGAAGTGGATAAAATGGCTGCCGATGCGTTGCGTTTTAAAGAACAGGGTTTTACCATTATAAAAATAAAAGTAGGTGGCGACCCGAAATTGGACATTGAAAGAATAAAAGCGGTACGCAAAGCAATTGGCAATGATATAGCCCTGCGCATAGATGCAAACCAGGGATGGAAAGTAAAAGATGCAATTGAAGTATTGAAGAGTGTAAAGAAATGTAATATTCAATTTTGCGAAGAGCCAATAGCCCGTTGGAATTTTATGAAGCTGCCCAAAGTAAGAATGAATAGCCCCATACCCATTATGGCAGATGAAAGTTGCGGCGACCATCACGATGCAGAACGATTGATAGCACTCGGTGCCTGCGATATGTTTAATATAAAACTTGGCAAATGCGGGGGATTGTATAACGCTTTAAAAATTATTAACCTGGCCGAAGCGGATGCAATGCCCTTACAGATTGGCGGATTTACCGAATCGAAGCTGGGCGTAACAGCCGAAGCACATCTTGCACATGTAAGTAAAAATATTTTGTA
>JANOFP010000496.1:0-3042 GCA_031413675.1 Bacteroidota bacterium | reverse complement strand
ATGTTCAGCAATAATGGCTTTGGCTTTTTGTAAAAATTCCGGCTGCTTTATCAGCTCTGCAATGAATTGCTGATAATGTGCTTCTAATTTATCAATATGTTCTTTTGTGAGTTTCCGATCTCCGGATGCCAGTGCTTCTCCAATATTTATCAATGCATTGGTGGTGCCACTTAAGGCACTTAGTACAACTATTTTTTCCTCGCTGTCTTTAGTAATTAAGTTTGCAACCTGTTGCATTCTTTCGGGTTTGCCTACGGATGTACCGCCGAATTTCATCACTTTCATCTTTTCAATAATTTTTTTTTGGTGGTCAAAGATAAGTTTCAAGGTTGATAACAAATGTAAGACTCCAATCTAAATTCGTGTATCAGTTTAATTTTAGTAACAAATCATCAAACCTTCGGAGTCTTGTCATTCCTGACAGACTCTGATAGTTCGAAATTTCAAACTGAGATATTGCCGATCTTTTATACAACCAGAAAAATCATTCTGGATTTTTCAACACAGACTTGCCTGCCGGCAGGCAGGGGCACAGAGAAAATGAGTTACACTGAGGGATGCTATATTACAAAACAACTGCGAATTTTTCGCTCAAAAATTTTAAATCATCAATCACCGGCATCAGTAGAGGAATTCCATTTTTCATTCTTTCTGTTTCCATTTCTCTTTCGGGGTCACCGGGTATTAAAACTTTTTTCTCGTTATCAATTGTTTTAGCAGAACGAAAACGTTTGATCCATTTATCCATATTCTTTTTAAAATCATCAGCTGGTCTGAAAGCATCAACCCGCATAGCACCAAAGAAATGCCCGATACCTTTGCCGGGTTGTTCATCAGGCATAGGTACATAAGCAGGAAAGGGTGGAACCCATGGACCATAATTTGCGCCACTTAATACAGCAGAAAAAATATCTACAATAGCACCGAGTGCATATCCTTTATGACTGCCATGCTCCCGATCGCCACCTAATGGTAATAATGCACCGCCTGCTTTCAATTCATGCGGGTCAGTTGATTGTTTACCTTCTTTGGTTTGTATCCATCCTAAAGGAGCAACTCCACTTTTACGTTGTAGAATTTCTAATTTACCATTTGCAGCAGTTGTTGTTGCCATGTCGGCAACAAAGGGTGGTTCATCTCCTGCAGGTATTGCAACACAAATCGGATTTGTTCCCAATAATCTTTCGATAGAAAATGTTGGCGCAACTAAAGGACTTGCATTCGTTAATGCAATGCCAATCATATCATGCTCCAATGCCATCATAGCATGGTAACCTGCAATACCAAAGTGATTACTGTTTTGTACACTTACCCAACCCGTACCAACATTTTTTGCTTTATCAATAGCAACCTGCATTGCATAAGGTGCCACCACTAATCCCAATCCGCTATCGCCATCTACAACTGCAGTTGACGGTGTTTCATGAATGATTTTTAATTCTGGTGATGAGTTAACTCTTTTTACATCCCATAAACGGACATAACCACTAAGCCGTGCAATACCGTGAGAATCGATACCACGCAAATCGGCAGAGAGTAAAACTTTTGTTGCGATGTCTGCATGTTCTTTACTGCAACCAATTTTTTGTAAAATGGTTTTAGTAAAATCAAAAAGTTGTGAGTAGGTAAATGTTTGGTTGGGCATGAGGCAAAGAAACAACAAATGAAGGGAGTAAGAAAATCAGCAATGCTGTTTGATAAAACAATTTCCAATTAGCGGAGTCTTGTCATACCGAAACGGGTAGTTCAAGATTCTTTTTTCTTTAGTAATTCGTAGTTGAGGTATCTCAAACTTTGACGAGTATGAGATACCTCGCTTAAATGCTCTTTTATTGAAATTTATTTAAAAAGGCTCGGTATGACAAGACTCCGTGAGAGGAGGATTATCAACGTAAAAAAACAAAGGATTGACTTCAGAATTCGCTGTATTTAAAATTAAGTTTGCCGTTTATATCTAATATTAAATTTTCGCTTTCAAAAAGTTTTGTGCATTTTTCAATTAGTACGCAAAGCTCTTTTCGCTTAATTAATCTTTCAGGATTGAAATCTGTTAATCCCCAACTATGCCAGTTTTCTTTTAGATCATGCACAGTTTGTGTAAACTGAAATTCTTTTTTCAGGCAATATAATCTCAAATTTTTTTTTAAAATCCTGAAAACGTCAGAAATCTGTAGTGAATCACGCCATCGTAACCTGCCAGTCATATTCACAAATGCATACTTTGATAAGCCAACTGCAAACTCACCACCTCTTACATTACTATCCGGATAAAAAAACATTTTATTCGCCCAGCCTTCTGCTTTTCCAACTCCTTTTAAAATTCCGGTTGCTCCCACTCTTTGTATTTCCTCCCAGTGCGGATCATTGGGTTTTACATCCACAAAAGGCATGAGAAAGCATTTTAGTTTCAGTAATTCTTGTTGTACTACTCTCACATTTATCTGCCTGGGTTGCTTTTTATTTTTTATACTTAATGCCGCTAATACACCGGCTGCCTGCCCGGTTAATAAAACAACCGGCTGCAATCTTGTACTTCCATTTACAATATTAGAAACTGAAATTCCTTTTTCACAAACAATTAATCCATCAACCTTTTCAGGAATTAAACAACCCAATGGAATATTGAATGCTGGAATTTTTGGAAACTCTATCTCAGGAACTTTTCCCGGATATTGTGCATGATGATGATCCACCGGGTAATCGCCAACCGCAATACCTGTTCTGAATAAATTATAATCGTATGGATTTTTTAAATGATTAATATTTAAACGTACGATTCCTTTCACTCTTCTTCCTTCCCGGTTATAAGGTATCAATGCCATGCCACCATTCAATTCATCATCCGCAAGACCGATATGTTTCATGCCGAGTTGAGTTTGCAAAAAATAAATGAAACCCAAAGTCTGTTGTCTTGCCTGCTCATAGCTCACAGCTCGTTGCTCATAGCTTTCTTCCACCACGTTCAGATAATGATCATTTCCATGCGGCGGCCAGTTGAGCATATATTTATCAAACTTCGCACCGGGTGAACGGGGAAGTTTG
>JANOFP010000495.1:0-11641 GCA_031413675.1 Bacteroidota bacterium | reverse complement strand
CTTTAGAAAAACAAAATAAAGAGATAACTGATTTAAAATATCAAAATCTTTCATTGCAAACAGAAAATGCTTCAATCAAACAGGATGCTTTTTTAAAAATTGAAAGTGAAAACAAACGAAATAGCGCAAAATATTTTGGTGAAGGAGTTGCCTTTCTTATTCTGATTGCAATTGGAGCTTTTTTTATTTACCGTTCAGTTCGTCGTCAATTTCATCTACAACAACAACAGCAAAATTTTGTAATGGCTGTTACCCATGAATTAAAAACACCAATTGCTGTTGCACGGCTGAATCTTGAAACATTGCAGAAATATCAACTCGATCCGGAAAAACAAAAAAAGCTGATCCGGATGACGATTGATGAAACATCACGTCTGAATTTTCTTACAAACAATATTCTGGTTTCATCACAATTAGAAGGAGGCGGCTATCAATCTTCTATGGAAGAATTGAATCTTTCTGATTTATTAAAAGACCGTTTGAACGATTTCCGCAACCGTTTTCCGCAAAGAGTATTTTCAGAAAATATAGAACCGGATATGGAGATAAAAGGTGATGCCCTTTTACTTCAGATTATGATTAACAACCTATTGGAAAATGCATTAAAATATTCAGCAAAAGAAACGGCTATTGAAGCAAGCCTTAATCGAACAGATAAAAAAATAAAACTATTGATTTCAGATACAGGAGTTGGTATACCTGAACATGAGCGGAAAAATATCTTTAAAAAATTCTACCGAATTGGCAATGAAGCCACCAGAAAAACGCAGGGCACAGGGCTCGGACTTTATCTTTGCAGCACAATAGCAAAAGAGCATAAAGCAGACATTGCTATGACGGATAATAACCCCCAGGGCAGTAGGTTTGTAATTACTTTTTAAAGTTGAGTTATGAGTGATGAAAAAAAAATATCGATCCTACTTGTAGAAGATGAGGAAAATTTACATGATGCGCTAAAGATGAATCTTGAATTGGAAGGTTATGAGGTCACATCTGCCTATGATGGAGCAACTGCCCTTAAAATCTTACAAGGAGAATATTTCGATTTACTGATTCTGGATGTAATGCTGCCAGAAGTGGATGGTATAAATGTAACCGAAACCGTAAGGATAAACAATAACGATGTGCCCATTTTAATATTGAGTGCAAAAAGCAGTAGTGCAGACAGGGTACTTGGATTAAAAAAAGGGGCCGATGATTATCTCACCAAGCCCTTTAATCTGGAAGAGCTCCTGTTGAGAATTCAGAAGCTGATTGATAAAAATAAAAAACTGCAGGATAAATCATCTATTGGTGATTCATATAGTTTTGACAGTAATACAATTTATTTTAAAGCACAAGAGGCTGTCAATAAACAAGGTCAAAAAATTTCGTTAAGCAAAAAAGAAACCATGCTGTTGAAATTACTAATAGAAAATAAAAATGAAGTGGTTCCGCGGGAGAAAATATTACAATCGGTTTGGGGTTATAATGTTTACCCTACTACAAGAACCATTGACAATTTTATTCTCAGCTTTCGTAAATATTTTGAAGATGACAGCCGTAACCCTAAATATTTTCACTCGGTTCGTGGTGTAGGTTATAAGTATTCCGAGTAATCAGGATTTTATTTCTTTCAAAACTGATTTTGTTTTTTCAAACAGTTCCATTCTGTTTTCCTCCGTATCAATTTTTGTAAAGGAAAATGTTTCAATTTGTATAAGGAGATTTAAAGTAGAGTCTATAAGCTGGTCTGTATTTCCAGATTGTTTCATTTTTTCAGCTAAACTTTTTTTATTCATTTCTGTACTGGTAAGATTATACAATTGAGTAAGATAACTCCAGGTATTTTGATTAAGGCGGGAATAAAAAGTATCACTAACATTATTTTCTTCAATACTTATTGTTTCAAATATTTCATCAACAAGCGGCAGGTTCTTTTTTATTAAAATAGCATCAGCCTGAACTTTATTCCTTTTTTCTTTTATCAATAAATAGACTACTATGACTAAAACCAGCAGGGCAACTAATGTAAAAGCTATCCGGCTTGCTTTTTTATTGGCAGCTTCAATCGAAACCGTATTCGCTGAAGCAGTTGTATTGATAATACTCTTCTTCTTAAATTCATTCTTACTGATATTTACCAATAAGCTATCAGTAGAAATATTCCGGTAACTATTCGTGCTGATATTAAAAAAAGAAAATTTTATTGGGGATAGTTTCCATTTCCCTGGTTTTGCCGAGATAAAAGGATATTTGAAAATTCTGGAACCTGACAAAGGAATGTTTCGTTTATCTAAATTATCAGTTATTAACGGTTCAAAACCCTCAACTTCGCCGGGCCATTGAATTTTTGGCGCGGTGATTTGTGTAAAGTTTCCCTTGCCTTCAACTTTTATTATAAATAATCCTTCCTCATTTTTATCTAACTCATTTTTTTCAACCGATGCACGAATTGTGAAATTTCCAGCAGCACCATTAAAATCAATAGGTTTATTTTTTACAGGTAATGGTTTTACGTTTATAACAACCGGTTTTGTAATTAAACTGGTTTCGTAGTTTTCTGATTCGGAAGGCAAAACTTCCTCATTTTCCTGATGTAAAACACCTTCTGAAATCTCTTGTTCTGTTTTTTTATTGACCGTACTTTTTGAGAACTCAACTTTGTTTTCAATCTTCATTTCATCAATAGTGAACTGACCGGCGGTTATCGGATACAATTGTACTTTCCGGATGGTGTGTACTTCAAATATTTTTCCATTTAACTTTTCTGTTTCTTTTACTTTGTTCTCTAGGTTAATCATATCATATACGCTAAACCCATAGAAGCCGGGGTTCTTTACAATATCCGATTTTGATTGAAGTCTTGAAAATAGTTTGAAGGTGGCAACAATAGGCTCGCCAACGAAACAGGTTTGTTTATCAGTAATTATTTTCAGAAAAAGGTTTTCGGCAATTTTACGGTAAGGATCTTCACCGGGCATTAATTGGTATCCGGAAAAATCAACTCCTTCACCTGATAGAAATAATTTTTCTTTTTTTATTGCTGTAATAAAAAATTCATTCCCATAAAAAGTTAATCCCTTCAATTTTACAGATGCGGTATTAATTTTATAATTACCCGGTTTATTTGCCACTACGGTATAAACATAATTTGTAATCTCTGTTTTTTTGCCCCCGATAAATTGTGAGCCGGAATAGACTTCCGGGCCCCGGATAATTTTTAACCCCGATAAATTGGGCGCATAGAAACGCTGATTGCTATTTGAATTTTCCACTACAAACTGAATACGGAATGGCTCGCTAACTGTAACAGCTTTATCCGGTGCAATAGTTCGGATTACAGGCTGTGCCATAGAATCTAATACAACTAAGAATAGGCATACGATATGTAGTATCCATTTTTTCAATTAGTAGGTAAAGTTATAAAGGCAGTACGAATTCAGGGATGAAAATTTACAAACGGAAAATAAAATAAATTTAGTGTGAAATCTACAAATCGCCTAACTGAGGTCTTACCACAATATCCTCCACACATGCACCGGGTGAAAGTTGAGATGACGCAAAGATCATTTTTGCAATATCACCTGCTTCCATAATCCGGTTCTTACTGTTATCATAATCTCCCCAGGAATCAGTTAGTACAGCTCCGGGAAAAATAGTAGTAACTTTTATATTAAAGGTTTTCATTTCTTCCCGCAGATTTTTACTAAACCCATGCATTGCATATTTGCTTATACTGTAGGCTCCACCATTTGCATAGGCTTTTAATGCAGCTATAGAACAGATGTTAAAGACATGAC
The DNA here is from genome assembly GCA_031413675.1 of Bacteroidota bacterium. Taxonomy (GTDB): domain Bacteria; phylum Bacteroidota; class Bacteroidia; order Chitinophagales; family Chitinophagaceae; genus VBAR01. The sequence goes on along the minus strand of JANOFP010000495.1, from coordinate 7,859 downwards.
CGGATTTTCTATTCATCATAGAAGGTAAAAGGGTTCTGGTAAGATGGTAGCTGCTTAATAAATTAATAGCTAACTGATCCTCCAGTAATCCGTCCCGTTCATTATAAATACTACCGGGTTCAAAAGCACCTGCATTATTTATTAAAATATCGGGAACTATTCCTGAATCCAGTATCCAATAACCCGCATCTTTTGCCTGTTGTGAAATGCTTAAATCAAATGCCTTAGCTTTTATTTGTATAGCGGGAAATTTTGCTTGTAATTCCTCCATCGTTTTATATAGTTGCACTTCGCCACGGCTGATTAAAAAAAGAGAATAGCCGTTTGCAGCAAATAGTTCAGCAATAGCTTTGCCCATTCCCCGGGATGCCCCTGTAACAATTACGTTCATTACTTCAGATTTAAGATTGTAGATTGCAGATTTAATATTCTTTCGCTCCACAAATCTAAAATCTCCAATCTGCAATCCAAAATGAAATATCGCCATCTCTTTTTTGACCTTGACCACACACTCTGGGATTTTGAAGCAAATGCCCGTGCCACTTTGGAAGAACTTCACACCTCTCTGAAGCTTGAAGAAAAAGGCGTAAATGATTTTGAATTGTTTTATACAAATTACCTGGTGCATAATGAAAGATTATGGGAGCAATACCGGAATGGTTTTATTAAACAAAATGAACTGCGCGGCAAAAGAATGCGGCTTGCCTTACTCGATTTTAAAATTGTAAATGAAGAGCTTTCAGAAAAAATGAATGTCCGGTTTTTGGAATTGTTGCCCACCCGTACAATTGTTTTTCCTTATTGTTTCGAAATATTAAATTACCTACTTGAAAAAAAATATACCCTGCATCTTATTACCAATGGTTTTGAAGATGTGCAGCATCGTAAATTGAAATACTCCGGCCTGGCAAAATATTTTACGGAAGTAATAACCTCCCAAGGAAGCAACTACCTGAAGCCAAATAAAGAAATTTTTGAATATGCTTTCAGCAAATCAAATGCTAAGCCGGATGAAAGTATCATGATTGGCGATAATATTGAGGTAGATATCGCTGGAGCTATTAATGCAGGAATTGATTCAGTGTTTGTAAATCATAATAAGATTGAAGTGGAACAGAAAGCTACATATACTGTATATTCTTTGAATGAAATGCAGAAGATATTTTAGTATTCATATTTTTTAGTATAAATCATCGAAATATCGGAATCTTGTCATGCCGAGCGGTACAGTTACAAGCTTTCAATTTTAAAGAATCTTGCGAGGTATCTCATAGTTCTTACAGTATGAGACACCTCCACTACCATTTCATATACTTAAATGAGTTTTAAGTTCACCGTTTCGGTATGACAAGTCCCCGATTATTTGAGATTTCAATCTGAAACTGTAATGCACATTTGCGTGTATCGGGATTTGGTGGGGCATTTACCACCTTGCAATAACAGTAACTCCGCCCTTTGGCTTATCACCAATTTTTGCTTCTATCTTAGCATCAAGTGGCAATAATAGATCAACCCGTGAACCGAATTTTATAAATCCCATTTCTTCATTTTGTTTTACGATCTGGCTTACAGCCAAATAATTTACAATTCGTTTTGCCACAGCTCCAGCAATTTGTTTCACCAAAATCTCTTTCCCGTTTTTATTATACACTACGGAGTGCCGTTCATTTTCTGTAGATGATTTAGGATGCCAGGCTACTAAATATTTCCCCTTGTGATACTTACTATATTTTACTTCTCCGCTGACGGGGTTGCGGTTTACATGCACATTCAATGGGCTCATAAAAATTGAGACCTGAATTCTTCTGTCAGTAAAATATTCATCGGCCTGTACTTCTTCTATTACCACAACCGTTCCATCTGCCGGTGCTACGATGGCATTTTCATCTGTTGTTAAGTTTCGGTTAGGAATTCGGAAAAAAGAAATAAGAAAAAATAAAACACCCAATGTGGTAATAAAAATAACCCAGCTTATAAAAGGCGATGTTAAACTGATATAATAAAAAGAGAGAATATTTATTGCTCCAAAAACAATGGTGGCAATAGCAATCGTGGTATAACCTTCTTTGTGGATAGTCATGCGCAAATATAGGAATTTGTCCAAAGGACTTATTGAGGATTTAGGGTATTGGGCTTTAGAGATTGATGTATCTTTTTTTAATTAATGAATCATCAATTGTAAAAACAGCCACACAAATGGTATTGCAAACAGCAATGAATCGAACCGATCTAAAAAACCACCATGCCCGGGCATAAAGGAGCCACTGTCTTTTACGCCAGCCATCCGTTTTAGTTTACTTTCAAATAAATCGCCGAAGGTGCCTGCGATGGATGCTATTGCTGCAATGATAATTATTTTTTGTACTTCGAAATCAAATTTCCATGCTATAAATCCTGCAATTATCATTGCCAGTATAATACCGCCTATTGTTCCCTCCCAGGTTTTTTTAGGTGAAACTTTTGAAAGTGGTGTTTTTCCAATAAATGAGCCAACCAGATAAGCCATTGTATCATTAATCCAGATAGAAAAAATTATTGCACAAGGAATAATTTTATTATAAATAATCTCATTCGTATTATCAACGGTATAAATTCTCCATTCAATTCCTAAACTAATCATCATCAGTACTGGCATTGTTATATATACCAATCCAATCAGGCTATTAATTAAATAATTTTTTCTACCCATTTTCTTCAACAACTTTATAAACTCCCACCAGCAACCAAAATGAATAATAGAAAAAAGAATTAAAAAACTCCAATAATTCCAGAGCAATCCCGTAAGCATTACTGCAGCGAAGAGGATTGCAGTGACTGTTCTTGTTTTAAAAGTCTGGAGATTAAATGCCATCAATTAGTTTTGTTTTATCCATGAAGGATTATTTACGTCCTCTACTTCAATCAACACTTCTTCTCCGGGTTTTTTAATTTGATGCTTGCTTATTTTTTCAAATACGATGAATAAACCATACACTACGGCAACTGCTATCAATCCTACCCAGGAGGGTATGTGCGGATCGGCTTTTGACAAATCAGCTGCGGGGTTATTTTTCTTTACAATATATAAAGCTGTTAAAGCAACTGCATTGTTAGCAGCATGTGCAATTATGTTTAACCAGATATTTCCGGTTCGGTAAAACATCCAACCTAATACGAACCCAAGAACTGCACGGCTTAAAAACCCGAGATAAGAAAAATGGACGAGGCTGAACAAAAGTGATGTAACAATGATAGCCAAAACCGGCAACTTCCACCAACGGCTTAATAAATTTTGAACGGCACCCCGGAACATCACTTCTTCGAATACGGCTGGTAAAATAGCCAGCATGAATAATGACAATAAAAATTCTGGAAAACTGTCCATCTTACCAATAATGCTTATCTGAGCATTATATTCAACTTCAGCTGCTTTGAATTTTTCAAACATTTCTTTTGAAAAAGGAAGTGCTTCAGTTAACTCAGTCAATGCACCTACTAATGGCAAACTTGCAACCATGATTACGATTACCAATGCCGATTGTGCTAATGTTGGCTTATGATGAAACCCTAAATGTGTAAATGGCTTTTTATGACAGATTCGTGAATAAATCCAGGCGGGTAAAAAAAATAGAAAAAAAGTAGAAAAAAACTGTACCAGCCGAAGGATGTTTGCATTTTCTGGTACCAATAATTTTTTCATCAGCTCTTTCTCTGATGTTCCGGCAAGGCTTTGTAAATCGCCATTCATTAAAAATGGAATACCTGAAATCAGGGCGGCTATAATAAATCCACCACCGGTAATTGCTACTAAAATTGCAAGCTGTGTCCAGTATTCATTTTTTTTTGTTGCTAAATATGCCATTCGGTATTATAAGATTTGATTTGTAAATTTGCAACCCAAATGTAGTGATTGCAAATTGTCCGAAGGACTCCTTTTGGAGAAGATTTAAAATTGCGAATTAACGAAGAACATTATGAATTGAGTACTTTAAATTGAACCTGCCTGTCCAGCAGGCAGGCATTGATTGTTGAGCATTGAGTATTGAACATTTTTATGGTTAAAATTGAAAATATAAATCTCCCGGACTTCCCCCTGCTCCTCGCCCCTATGGAGGATGTTAGCGATCCGCCTTTCCGTGCCGTGTGTAAGGATAAAGGTGCTGATTTAATGTACACCGAATTTATTTCAAGCGAGGGGCTGATTCGTGATGCCATTAAGAGCAGGAAAAAATTAGACATTTTTGATTATGAAAGACCGGTGGGTATTCAAATTTTTGGTGGTGATGAAGAAAGCCTTTCTTTAGCAGCCAAGATTGTAGAAGTAACAAACCCCGATTTGCTTGATATAAATTTTGGTTGCCCGGTAAAAAAAGTTGCCTTGAAAGGTGCTGGTGCAGGTGTATTAAAAGATATTGATCTGATGGTGCGGTTAACATCGGCTGTTGTAAAATCAACCTCATTGCCCGTTACAGTAAAAACAAGATTAGGTTGGGATGATAATACCCGAAACATTGAAGAAGTAGCAGAACGGCTACAGGATATTGGTATCAAAGCATTGGCAATACATGGCAGAACAAGAACTCAGATGTATAAAGGAGCAGCAGACTGGACGCTGATTGGAAAAATTAAAAATAATCCACGTATTCATATTCCCATTTTTGGTAATGGTGATATTGATAGCCCGGAAAAAGCATTGGAATATAAAAACCGGTATGGAGTGGATGGAATTATGATCGGTAGGGCTGCAATTGGTTATCCATGGATATTTAATGAAATAAAACATTTTGTAAAAACAGGTGAGCATTTAACACCGCCGACTATTGAAGACCGTGTAGAAGTTTGCCGTAAACATTTATATAAAAGTGTGGAATGGAAAAATCCGGTTGTGGGTATTAATGAAATGCGTCGTCATTATGCAAACTATTTAAAGGGACTGCCAAACATAAAAGAATACCGCAATAAATTAGTTACACTAAAAACGGTAGAAGAAATAGATGAAGTGCTGAATGAAATTGTAATAACATACTCGGGCTATGAATTTGAAAAAATGGCTATTGAGCTGGTGAACTATCATGAAAAATGTCCGGTGGATTAATAAACTTTTGGCTTCATCACTTTTACAAAACCATAAATGGATACTACTGTCCAGATTGCTTCAAGTACCATAAAGGGTATGAAATTTATAAGTATGGCTGCATAACAACTTAATGCACCACCTATCATATTAAGTATGAAAAAAAGTCTCCCGTTTTCAGGAATCACTTTTATCGTATTAAAAAAATATGCAATCAGCACAAGGCCTACACCTATTGTGCCCATCCAGTCATTGTATGTCATTGTCAGGAAATTTTTGATGTGAAAGATTCAAGCCCGTTAAGATAAACGTGTCCTCTTTTTTCTGCAAAATAATCTGCAGCAAGTGCTACCAAAGCCATGAGGGCTAATGCAAAACCAAAACCCCGCCAAAAATCCTGCCGGAAGTCGCGGATAAAATAAATGTATAAGCCGGCTCCAATCAGGAATAAAATAATTTCTACCCAGCGATAAACTACAAAACTTTTCATGACTTTTTTCATCCGGGGTATTTCATTATTTTTTAAATGCGATAGATTCATGCCATAAGCATAAACATTTTCTATTCGCTGCTCATCACTTCTTTTATAAACTGTAAAACCCACCACTCCCATTAACAAACCAACGGCTGCCAGTGGAATAGCCATTCCTTTATAAAGATTTGTTTTTATAAAAAGAAAGAGAACAATGGCGATGATTATGCCGGCAAAGCCGATGGCCATAAAAACCCAGCTCTCTGCTTTCTCCCCATTAAAATATTTTTCGATATCTGTCTTTTCAAACATGTGATTATTTTTTTATTGCTTCCAGCACTTCTTTACTTAATGGTGATATGGATGGATCAAAATAGCCGACAAGAACCCCGCTTTCATTTACTAAATATTTAGAAAAATTCCAGCTTGGTTTTTTACTGGTCCACCCGTTTTTTGATTTATCAGTGAGCCATTGAAAAACCGGGTTTTGTTCCGGACCTTCTTTTACGCTGCTCTTTTTTGCCAATGGAAAAGTTACACCATAATTTATTTTGCAGAACTGTGCTATCTCTTCATCAGATCCTTTTTCCTGTTGCTTAAAATCATTAGCTGGAAAACCGATGATGATTAGTTTGTCATTATTTTCTTTATATAATTTTTCCAGTTCACCGAACTGATCAGTATATCCACAATCTGATGCAGTATTTACAAGCATCAGTTTTTTCCCTTTATATTTTGATAAAGAAATACTTTCACCATTATTCAGACTTACTGATAAATCGAAGATCGATTGAGCAGGAATAGCTGGCGATTCGTTTGTAAATATTTTAGCATTCCGCCCGGTTATATTGCCAAACCAGGTTACTGCAGGATAAATTGATTTTAAAATTTTTTGCCGTATAGTCATATTTTTTGTATTTCGGGTTACTATTGCCACATAACCGCTGAAAGTTATTATTAACATCAGCAAGATGATAATTGTTTTCCTTAATATGGTGAATATTTTACTTTTTGTTTCCATAAATTTCTCCAATTTACCTGATAACCCATTTAAACAATTTCATTTTCCCTTTAAACGGGGGATACTTTAAATCCGGGTCAAACCAGGTTGGCGTTTTCATTACTGGTTTTTCACGGGTAAATGTTTTGAATGAATACTTTCCATGATAAGCTCCCATTCCGCTATTACCTACACCACCAAAAGGAAAACTTTTATTCGCAAAATGCCAGGCTGAATTATTGATACAGCCTCCGCCAAAGGAAATTTTTTCAATCCATTCGTTTTGCTTTTTCCTGCTTTTTGTAAAAAGATAAAAAGAAAGAGGGTTTGCGTTGCGCTGTACGATATTCATTGCTTCTTCAGTTGTATTGAATGGAATTACCGGAAGAATAGGACCAAATATTTCTTCTGTCATCAATGCAGAGTCTATAGAAACATTTTCGATTAATGTAGGCGCAATATGTAGTTTGCTTCTGTCATGCTGGCCGCCATGTATAATTTTTCCCAACGATAAATATGAAACCAGTTTATTAAACCGGCTTTCATTTATAATTTTTCCATAATCATCGCTAATTGCAGAATCGTTGGTATAAAATTTTTCGATTGTCATTTTTATTTTTTCCAGCAAAGCTTCTTTTATGTCAGCATGCACTAAAAGATAATCAGGGGCAATGCATGTTTGCCCAGCATTTACAAATTTCCCTAATACAATTCGTTTTGCCGTCGCAGCAATATCTGCATCTGCTTCTACAATTGCGGGGCTTTTCCCTCCCAGCTCAAGAGTAACCGGCACCAGTTTTTCAGCTGCCATTTTATAAATAATTTTTCCAACAGGAATACTTCCGGTATAGAAGACGTGGTTAAATTGAAAGCCGTTCATCATCTTAGGAACAACGGCTGCACCATCGCCTTCCACTACTTTTATATACTCTTGCGGAAAGATTTCTGAAACTATTTTCTGAATAACAGCGGATGTTGCTGGTGCAAGTTCTGAAGGTTTTAGAACCACACAATTGCCCCCAGCTATGGCGCCGGCGAGAGGCAACATCATTAATTGAAAAGGATAATTCCAGGGAGCGATAATTAAAACAACGCCCAGCGGGTCGCGGTATATTTTGCTTGACGAAGGAAGATTTACAAGTTGAGTTGTTACCGATTCAGGCCGCATCCATTGTTTCAGGTTTTTCAACATTGTATTTATTTCTGCCAATAATAAACCCAATTCAGTAGCATAAGATTCTTCTTTACTTTTTTTAAGGTCAGCGTACAATGCTTCATAAATTTCCTGTTCATATTTCAACAATACTTTTTTAAACTTTATAAGCTGATCTTTC
>JANOFP010000494.1:0-2105 GCA_031413675.1 Bacteroidota bacterium | reverse complement strand
GTACACAGAAAGAATATTATTACCATCAATCACTACACCTTCCATTCCATATCCTTTTGCCTTATCCACTAAACTTATGCAACGGTACTGTTCATTTACGGGAGTAGATAAACCATATCCATTATTTTCTATAACAAATATTACAGGTAAATCCCAAACAGCTGCTACATTCAATGCTTCATGAAAATCACCTTCACTGGTTCCTCCATCACCTGTAAATGCAAGAGAAACTTTATTTTCTTTACGAAGCTTATAAGCTAGTGCAATTCCATCTGCAATCGCTAATTGTGGCCCGAGATGTGAAATCATCCCGCAGATATGATGTTCTTTATTTCCAAAATGAAAACTTCTTTCTCTTCCTTTACTATATCCTTCTTTTGCGCCCTGCCATTGCATAAATAATTTGCTTAAGGGCATATTGCGGGAAGTAAACACACCCAGATTTCTGTGTAAGGGCATTATCCATTCATCAGCATTCAATGCTAAGGTTGCCCCGACAGAAATTGCTTCTTGTCCAATACCACTAAACCATTTTGAAATTTTTCCCTGGCGAAGTAAGACCAGCATTTTATCTTCAATCATCCGCGGCCATAGCAGTGAACGGTAAAAATGAATAAGCTGATCGTTGGATAAATCCTTTTTGTCAAAATGCATGGTGCGAATTTATGCTATTCACCACAGACCTGCCTGCCGGCAGGCAGGGAAACAGAGAATTGGAGTTACACGGAGTTTTAGGTAATAAAATTCTTAATTATCTCCGTGCTGCTCTATAACTCATAAACGCTGTGTTTAAAAAAATCAGATAACAACCATTTCATAAAACTCTTCCGGGTTCAGATATTTTTGAGCAAGCTGTTGTATATCGGGTGCCGTAATATCTTTTATTGTATTGATGGCATTGTAAAAAAAACGTTCATCAAGCCCGTTTAAAATATAATTTTTCCATCGGGCAATAATTTGAAAGGGCCCATCCAGATCGCCAAGAATAGAACCCATCATATAATTCTGTACCAATTTCAGATCATCATCTTCAACCAATACTGTTTTAAGTAAATTCATTTCTTTGTACACTTCTGCAATGGTTGCTTCGCAAACGTCTTTTCCGGCTTCGGTGCTTATCATCCATGCGGTCGATTGTATGTGATTTTGAACATAACTATGAATGCCATACGTATATCCTTTATCCTCTCTGATATTACTCATCAGCCTCGATCCAAAAAAACCTCCGAAGAGTGTATTTAATACCTGTGCTTTTAAAAAATCGGGATGATGCCGGTTCGGAAATTCCCTCGCAATGCGGATAGAACCCTGCACACCTGCCGTATCATTGGTTATTCTGAATTTTTTTTCTATTGCAGGAGTTATTTTATTTGGAACAAGAGAAATATTGCCTACTGGCAAATCGCCAAACTGATCGTTTAATAATTGCTCCAGGTTAACCGGCAATTTGCCGGCGGCAAAAATTATACATTTTCCATTTTTATAAAACCGGTTATAAAAACTCATCAGCTCATCCCGCTGCAGCGCATCATACTCTTCAAGGCTTGAATATTTGCCATAGGGATGATCTTTTCCATAAAGGCAAACATCTATTTCCCTGCCAGCAATAAAATCAGATTTTTTTAAACTTACTTTTAATCTTTGTTTTTGGTTTTGCTTATACGTACTCAATTCTTCTTCGGGTAGAATTGAGTCTGTAATCATTTCCCGTACTACCGGTAATAATTCTTTTACATGTTTGGTTAAAGTATGTAATGAAATAGTTGCTGTTTCATGATGACAGGCACGGTTCAGATACGACCCGTAATATTCAAAATGCTCATTGAGTTGAAAGGCTGTTTTGTTTGAAGTGCCATTGCGCAATAGAAAATTTGTGGATGCGGCAACCAGGTTTTTTTCTTCATAACAATTACCGGCATTATACACCCATTCCAAACTCAACACTTCTTCAGCACCTGCATTTACAGCATACACTTCCACTCCATTTTTTAAAACAAATTTTTCGTATGGCTTTAATGAAAGTTTAAAATCTACAGCATCTACTATTGGAGGGGCATCTTTTCTGTTTATCACGTTTTATTATTTATTAGCCTTGAAGCGGTTTT
>JANOFP010000493.1:0-2203 GCA_031413675.1 Bacteroidota bacterium | reverse complement strand
ATATGATAAATATTTTTTGGATCGCTTAGTTCGGTTTTCAATATATCGGGAGTATAGTTTTTGGATATATACTCGTTCATATCTGCTATTGGTGCACTGTGTCCATGCGATTCTATAAGTGATTGTTTGCCGATGTCAGCGAGTAATTGGGAATCTTTCTCTTTGGCTTTAGAAATTGAAGTCATCATTAAAATATTATGTAATTGAAGTGGGGCGAAACCAGATTGTCTGTTAGGAATTCGTTGTTTTTCGTCAGTTAGTTTTGCCCGTTATCTCAACTCCATCTCGTATTGCCGCTTGAAGTATATCAACGTTTATATCTTTCATTGTTTTGAACTTAATACAATACCCTGTCACACTCGCCTTGCCTATTTTTTCCCCATACGTTTTGGCTAAGTATGTCTTATCGTCAATACCCATGATATACACAGAGATTCCGGTTGTGTTTGCACTCATACCAATTTGATAAAACTCTTTTCTTGTTTCATCAGCATATTTTATGGTGTAAAATCCATAGCCAATATTAGGATTAGAAACAATTTTACCTTTATCATCTTTGCCATCTAAGAACCATAATTTACATGCTGGCATTACTTGCAGAATGCTGCGGTGCAACTCCTGCATCTCACTACGTTTTGGCTCAGGTTGGCTGGCAATATATTTTTTGATTTCTTCTTTTACGTTCATATGAATATAAAATTACGGTTGCTTAGTTTGCCTTTTCATAACGATAGCCTTGCCTTGTCGGCAGGCAAGTATCGGGACGCTTTATTTTTACTCAAAGTGATTATATATTTTCTTTTTATTGTCTTTTCGATAAAGTTGCCAACAGTTCTTCCAGGCTTTTCAATGTCATCATAAATCCTTCCTTGAAGCCCATTTCAATCATTTTTTCCATACGCTCAAGAGATTCATTGTAAATGCTAACACTCACTTTTGTCTTTCCGTTTTGTTCGCTGAAACTCAGATCCCATTCGGAGCCTGGCAGTTCTGGGTTTTCATTTTCGTCTGCAAAAGCATTCAACATTTTGAAATTGGTTTTCGGACTAATGGAAGTATATTTCTGAACTGACCAGCGTTCCTGTCCTTCGGGGCTTACCATAGCATAAAAACGTCGCCCGCCAACTTCAAAATTCATAAATTTTGTTTTTGAGGACCATGGTTTAGGTGCCCACCATTGATCAAGAATTTCTTGTTTGGTAAAAGCATCCCATACCAGCGAAAGGTCGGCATCAAATTCCCTGTTAATAAATGCTGTTTTTTTTGATTTGTCCAGCGTAAAATCAAATAGCAAGTTGTTGTTTCCCGCCTTGCGGGATTTCTCTTTGTTCAACATTTTTTTTTGTTTTATCCACCGTAGCTTTAGCGTAGGCGGGGTTTTTTAATTGTTGATAATACTTTGTCGAGTTGATTGAATTTGGTTTCCCAAATTTTTCTGAATTGTTCAATCCATTTATCAATCTCTTTCAATTTTTTAATTTCAAGTGAATAATAAATTTCTCTGCCATGGTATTCCTGTTTTACCAGTTCGCATTCTGTGAGTATGCGAAGGTGTTTGGAAACAGATTGCCTGGTAGTGTGAAAGTTGTCAGCAATGGCGTTTGGTGTCATTGCCTGCAATGCAATTAAGGTAATTATTGCCCGCCTTGTGGGGTCGGCTATTGCCTGGAAAATATCTCGTCTCATTTTGTTTAAATTTTAGTTGTGCAGCTATTCGGTTGCAAATATAAGTGCAGCCATTCGGTTTCGCAAATTTATTTTTCAAACTATTTTTTTTAAGAGAAGATGGGGGAGCGGCGTGCTACCAACAACGGTAAAAAAAATTTTATTTCTTTTTACAAGTACAAGCCGGGGCGGAGGCTAACGCCAACCCCCATGTTGTACGTTCGTTTTCTATTTAATATTTTCTTTCAAAAGACTTGCCAGTGAAACGATACACACCATTGGGACCTCCGCCAAACCACAATTCACCTGATTTGCTTTTGTAAATAATCCAAATTAAGTCACCATCGAGACCATCTTTTTTGGTAAAATTTTTCACGCCTGCCTGTCCGGTAGGCAGGGAATTGCCATCATATCTCCATACACCAGATTCTACAGTCCCAAACCAAATATTCCCTGAAGCATCCTCTCCAATGGAAAAAACTCTGTCCAGGGAATTACCTTTGGTGTCTTCTTTTCTTAATTGATGTTGTTTTGTAAA
>JANOFP010000492.1:0-3864 GCA_031413675.1 Bacteroidota bacterium | reverse complement strand
TATGTCTTTTTATTTTGCGACTCGTAATAGGTTCGCACATTTATATCTGCAATTATTCCGATAGTTATAAACTGAATTCCTCCCAATAATAGAATTAACCCAAGAATTAATAATGGCTTACCGCCAATATCATTGCCCATTATTTTTAATACCAATAAATACAAATTGATAAGGATTCCTATACCTAAACTAATAAAACCCAATGTTCCAAAAAAATGCATTGGTTTCTGCATATAGCGCCGCATAAAAATCATGAGAATCAAATCACTCATAACCCGGAATGTTCGATTGATGCCGTATTTACTCCTTCCAAACTGCCTTGCATGATGTTTTACATCCACTTGAGTAATTCTGGCACCTTGCAATTTGGCAAGTACAGGAATAAAACGGTGAAGCTCTCCATATAAACCCAACTCTTCGGCAATTTCACGTTTGAAAATTTTTAAGGTACACCCATAATCTTTAATGAAAACTCCGGTCATGCGGCGTATCAAAGAATTTGCGATGATACTTGGAATTCTTCGCAGAATAAAACCATCTTTTCGGTTTGCCCGGTTACCTGCCACCACATCCCAATCCTCTTTTTTCAATAATTCAAGCATAGAAGGGATATCAGTTGGATCATTTTGTAAATCGCCATCAAGCAGTGCAACATAGATTCCGGTACTGAAATCGATACCTGCTGTCATAGCAGTACTTTGTCCATAATTTTTTCTCAATTCAACAAAAACAGTTCTTTCATCAGCATATTCAAGAACCTGTTGTCTTGTTTTATCTTCAGATCCGTCATCTACAAATACAATTTCAAAATCTATTTTGCATAAGGCTGATCTTACCGCCTCTAAAAGAGGTTTGATATTCGCTTCTTCATTCTTTACTGTAATAACTACTGATAATTCGGGCATTATGGTAAGATTATCCGGAAAAATTTTTGTGCTGTCATAAAGATAATCATTCAGGATAAGTATTATGCTGGGCTTATATATAAACCCCTGCAAGTTCAAGGCTTTTCATTTTTATCTTCCGGGTCTCCACATCTTCCACAAATGCATCCGGCATTAAAATTATAGAAGTGCCATGTTCTTTCCACCAGGTAGCATTTTTCAATTCGGAGAATGGCAATACGCCAACAATGTATTTTCTTTTTTCGTGAGCATGCCATTCTTCTATCCATTCAAATTTATCCTTTGGAATAGATTTTATATCATCGAAACTGATATAGACACGCAGATAAAAATCATTGGTGAGTTCGTGAGGTTTCTGATAGTACAATTTCTTATACTCATAATGATAATCGTAGGTAAGTGCAGAAATATCGCTCAATACAGCGGATGCAGTAGGAAATGAGCCGGCTCCTTTACCATAGAAAAATTGTTTGTCTGCAAAACCACTTTCAATTACTACACCATTGTATTCGTTTTTTACAAATGCAAAATGATCATTTTGATTTACGAATTGAGGTAAAACGAAAGCAGCGACTTTCCCATTCTTCAATTTTTTTGCCTGGGCTATTAATTTTATTGCAAAGTTTTTTTGCGCTGCTACCTGAGCATCGGTACCTGTGATATTTTGAATCCCCGTAAAAACTAAATTGGATGGTTTTTCAACAATGCCATAAGCATGATTTAAAAGAATGATCCATTTGTTCAACGCGTCATACCCATCTATATCTAATTTTGGGTCGGCTTCTGCAAAACCTAATTGCTGTGCAAGAATCAACGCATCACGAAATTCCAGTTTTTCTTCAAACATTTTTGTAAGAATAAAATTGGTACTGCCGTTTACAATTGCCTTAATGCTATGCAGCAGATCGTTGTCATAATATTCTTCTAAATTTCGAATGATTGGAATGGATGCACATGATGAAGCTTCGTATAGAACTGCAAGACCCGTTTCTTTTTGTAACTGAAGCAACTCTGTAAAGTGCTCGGCAATCATTTTTTTACTTGCACTCACCACTTCTTTACCATTCCGCAATGCAGTAGCTACAATCTGAAATGCTTCTTCGCTTTCGTTAATTACTTCTACGATCACATTTATGTCATCATCATTCAGCAAAACATTTTTATCCGTAGTAAAAAGTTCATCCGGCGCATTCCTTTTTTTACCCGGATGCTTAATACATACTTTTTTAATAGTAGCATTTAATGAAGGTGTTTGATGTAAAATTTTATATAAACCCTCTCCTACCACCCCAAAACCAAATAATCCAATTGTAAGTTTACGATGTACACTCATTTTTCCGCATTTATTTATTTTTTGTAAAATTATTTTTTTATAAAATCAGAAGTACTAGAATAACATACACTTAACAGGAAAGCAATAAAAAAGCCCATCCGTAAATCAGATGAGCTTAGAATATTATACTGAAAATATTTTAAAGACTTAAAATCTGACTTATCTGCCTCCGATTTTTACATCAGAGATGGAATTGGCACCTTGTCTTTTATAATACGAGACAGGTTGTCAAGGCTTCATTGGACCATTATCCTCAGCCTTTCTTGATAAGCATAACCCAAATGAATGGGCTTAAGAAAAAGAACTGGTGCAAATATAGTATCTGTAGTTGGTGTATGTAACGAACTGAAGAAAATAATTTTTAATACCAACTTGATTTATCATTACTCCAAACAAATCCGGTATTCCCGAAGCAAATCGGGACAAGAATACCAAGAGCAGAGACGACTTTCGAGTTGGAGTAAATTGTAAGGCGATTCGGTATAACGAATGTTTGATCCCATTTTCAGTTTATTAAACAACAATAAAAAAACCCTGCAAACTGCAGGGATATAAATAATAAACTTTTAAAATTTAGCTTTAAAAATGAAATGGTGATGGCATCAGATCAATATCTTCTTCTAAAAGCATCTCTACTTTTAAGAGAAAAGCCTCATCTGTTTTTACCACCACTTTTTCCTTTGTGATTTTTTTGTAGCCAGTTTTTTCAAAAACAAATTTGTAAATACCGGGTTTTAATTCATCAAATACATAATTTCCATCTTCATCTGATTGCACAACCATTTCTTTTTTTGATGCCAGGATAGCTGTAATACTTACCCCTTCGATTGGTTTTTTATCCTCTCCATTTAATACAGTACCGTTTACATCATCTTTCTTTCCTTTGGGAAGCTCCCGGGGATCATTCACATTTGCATATGTAAATAAACTGCCCGAGACAGCTAATAGGAGTGTAAATAATTTCCTTTTCATGTAAAAAGGTTTTTTTTGTTGGCAAGCTAATCCTCATTGATCCAAATCAACACTTTCCAAAATTAAAGGAATTTTACCGGAACTTCCAAAGCTTTTTCAAACTCCTGCCATATCTCATCAACGATACATGCCGCTGGTAATATTTTTTTAATGCTGGCACTTACCTGTCCTATCTCAAGTTCACCTTCATCGAGGTTTCCCTCAAACATTCCCATTTTGGCTCTTGCCCGACCCAATAATTCCTTCAATTCATTAATAGATGCCCCACGTTGCTCTGCTTCCTGTATTTTTTTAAAAAAATCGTTCTTCATTAGTCTTACCGGAGTTAGCTGTTTCATGGAAAGTATAGTATCCCCTTCCTCACTGTTAATTACTTTATTTTTAAAATTTATATGCGATGATGCTTCTTCGCTTGCAACAAAACGGCTGCCAACCTGCACACCTTCCGCACCGAGTACCATAGCTGCTAGCATTTGCCTTCCCGTAGCAATACCTCCTGCAGCTATCACAGGAATTTTTACAGCCTCTACTACCCCGGGAATTAAAACCATAGTTGTTGTTTCTTCTCTCCCATTATGACCGCCTGCTTCAAACCCTTCAGCAACCAGTGCGTCGCAGCCGGCTTCTTCAGCTTTTCTTGCAAATTTTGATGAG
>JANOFP010000491.1:0-4214 GCA_031413675.1 Bacteroidota bacterium | reverse complement strand
GACATATTTATAAATTTGATTTTGAAATAAATGTCGCCCAAGATACGGAAAGCATTGTTTCAGCAATAAGAGGCTGAAAAAAAAGTATAAGTGGTATTTAATGAATGACGAACTGGAAGTTGAGAGTGGTGAATTGTGAGTTGTGAGATGTGAGTTGTGAGTTGTTGCTGCGACTACTGATTAAAGACTGTTGACTGCAAACTGCTGACTCATTCAATCCCCAATTCTTTTCTGGTTTTCTTTGTAAGCATAGCTTTTTTTAGATCATAACTCTGTCGTATAAATATTTCCCATTCTTTTTTATTAAGAACAGAAGGTTTTGTTACTGTTACCCATTTTGCTCTTGCCATATAAGGTGCAGGCATAAAACCATCCGAATTTGAAAGTTCATCAAACTCATCATCCCGTACTTTGAAAGAACATTTGAAAGGCGGATCAAGAGCTATTACACAATACATTTTTCCGCCGATTGAAAAACATAAATCATTATCCCATTTTATATCCTCTGTTGTTGCTGGCAAAGAGAGGCAGAATTGTTGAAGTAGTTCGGTTTGCATTACACACAAAATAAAAATGAACTTATATTAATTTCGATTTATTAAATTTTTTATTTTAACTCTTTGAGATCAATAAGATTATTCTCTGCATACTCATTTGTTGTAAAGCTTACGTTTGGAAAAGTTTTTATTCTTTCCATATTATCTGCATTTGTTTTATACACAATCTGAATCCAATATTTTTTGTTTAGCAATACTGAAGTTGCGTATTTGTTTTTCTGTACCTGCACCGGAAATCCATTGCCAGAAAATGATGTAATAGATTTAAATGGCATTTCAATCAGATTGCCTCTTGTACCATCCGGATTTTGTTCATATACCTGATAATTTAACGATGTAATTTGAAATAAGCCATCGGCACCGGGTGCAAATAATGAAAGCCGGAGTGCTTTTTTATTGTCAATATCTGTAAGAACGGTTTTTAAATAAATTTCCGGTGATGGATTTATTTCAGCTTCTGTTGTTGATTTAACAGATGGTTTTAAAATTGCCAATGCTTCATCACAAAAAAGACGATGATAATCATAACTTATAACGGCATAACCTTTCATACCCCAATCTAGCCCCCAACTATTTTTAATAATAAACCCTTTATCGTTGTATCCTATAATTGTAACAGCATGACCCCCGTAATAACCAAAATCTTTTGTAGTATCCGTTTTATAAATAGCTGCTTTACCTTTTATACAGTCTTCCACGATTTTTGGATTTAAAATTTTTGCAATTGAAAAACTGTATAACTTATCTCCAACGGTATAGCTAAATCCAATGTTGGGAGTTATTACATTTGATTTTATTGAACTCCAGTAAGGAACATATAATTGAGTATAGCCCACAGCGATTGCTTTATTTCCATCCGCCAAAAGTTTTTTAATTTTTACAATATCTTTCGCATCATTATCTTTTAAGAATATAGAATTCCCTTCTTCAACTCCATATCGAGATGTACCACCAGCTTTTAATATATCTGCAATACCCATCTGACCTTCATTCAGATATTGTTTTAACAGGTTATCATCTTTTGTCCAAAGTTGAGCTTTGGGGTCATACTTCATTTTACTTTCATGCATAAATCCAGAAGTCTTTAAAAACTCCGGATACTCTGCTAAAAGACCACCGCTTGAAATTTTGTTTTTACCAAATTCCTTAAACTTAATAGAGCCATATGCACCCTGTTCGCTTAAATCGGCTGGCACGCCATCAAAGTTTTCCATAACAGCAGCTACTGAAAATGCGATACATGTTCCTCTTTCTGCCTGATCTTTTACTGGTGATTGATACAACCGGTAATCAATAATTGCGGGTAATAGTCCTTTTAAGATGTTTCCGTTTTGAGAAAAGGATACAGTAGAAAAGCTAATCAGAGAAATTGAAGTAAGAAAAAATTTCATCCTATTTTATTTAAAATAAAAAATAAATTTACAATAGTTCTGGAAATAAAAAACCGTCCCAATATGAAACGGTTTATATAAAAATGTTTATAATAATTCGAAATACCTAATTACTAATTCCTCAATACTCAATTATTTCTCAGCCTTTTTCTTTCCCTTTGGTGTAAAGATTGCAATCATTCTTCTTCCTTCTAATTTTGGCATACTTTCCAATGTGCCAATTTCCTTTAACCGCTCCGCAAATTTTAATAGCAGTAATTCTCCACGATCTTTAAATTGTATGGCACGTCCTTTAAACTGCACATATGCTTTTACTTTATCGCCATCTTTTAAAAATTTTTCAGCATGACGTGATTTGAAATCAAAATCATGATCATCTGTATTGGGGGTAAAACGAATTTCTTTTACTTCGGATGTGTGGCTCTTTGCCTTCATCTCTTTTTCTTTCTTCTTCTTATCGTACAAAAATTTATTGTAGTCAATAATTTTACATACCGGCGGATCGGCTTGCGGAGAAATTTCTACAAGATCCAATGCCTGATCCTGTGCCATCTTCATTGCTTCCTGAGTTGTGTAAACGCCAACTTCAATATTTTCACCAACTAACCTTACCTGGGGAACTCTGATAAAATGATTGATCCGGTGTTCAGCTTCTTTGCGGGGAGCAAATCTGCCTCTATTGAAACCACCTTTGTTGAATCCACCACCGCCACCGGGTTTTTGAAATCCACCACCACCTGCTGGTTTTTGGAAGCCACCGCCTCCGGGTTTGTAACCACCACCGCCACCTTGTTGTACTGCCATCTATAAATTTTAAATTAACTCTTTCCCTGCAAAGAGCATTTGTTTTTATTGTTTACTTCATCAGGGAATGAAGCTTTTAATAAATGTTCAACATTGAATATTCAATAATCAATGTTCAAGTTAGACAAACATATTCGTTGTTGAATATTGATTGTCGAGTATTGAATATTGCTTATTTCTTTTTACAAATTGCATATTTACTCTGACTTTCTTTCTTTAATCTCATTTACCAACTCACCAATCACATCATCAACCAACCTTGCCCCTATATCTCCTTTGCCCTGTCTTCTCACGGCCACTTTATTTTCACTCACTTCTTTTTCACCCACCACAAACATGTATGGCACTTTCATCAATTCTGTATCACGAATTTTCTTTCCAATTTTTTCCTGACGGTCGTCTACCTCTGCACGAATATCCGCTTTTTTTAGTTTCTCCAAAACTGAATTTGCATAATCCATAAACTTATCACTGATCGGCAGCACTTTAACCTGAACAGGGGCAAGCCATGCCGGGAATTTGCCTGCATAATGTTCCAATAAGAACCCAATGAACCGTTCATGGGTGCCTAAGGGTGCCCGGTGAATAATCAGCGGGGTCTCCGATTTATTTTCATGATTGGTAAATTCTAATTTAAAACGGCGACCCTGGGCAAAATCAACCTGATTGGTTGCTAATGTAAACTCTCTGCCTATTGTACTCCAGATCTGAACGTCGATCTTGGGTCCGTAAAAAGCTGCTTCATCCTGAACCTCTACAAACGGTGTGTTGGTTCTAATCAGCACATCTCTTACCAATGCTTCCGTTTCTTTCCAAAGTTCGGGTTCGTCTACATATTTCTGTCCCAGTTTTGCCGGGTTATGCAAACTTAACCGCATAACATATTTATCAATTCCAAAAATTTTAAAATACTTCAAATACATTTCATTCACTGCTTTGAACTCTTCATAAAACTGATCATAGGTGCAATAAATATGTGCATCGTTCATGTGCAGACAACGTACCCGCATCAATCCAAATAATTCACCACTTTGCTCGTAACGATAACAGGTTCCGTATTCTGCTAACCGCAGGGGCAAATCTTTATAGCTCTTGGGTTCTGCTGCAAAAATTTTATGATGGTGCGGACAGTTCATTGCTTTCAAATAATACTTCTGTCCTTCTAATTCCATTGGTGGATACATGCTGTCTTTATAATAAGGCAGGTGTCCACTAGTGATATATAAATTTTCTTTAGCAATATGTGGTGTAACCACTCTCTTATATCCTGCAGCTTGTTCTGTTTCTTTTGCAAGTCTTTCTAATTCTTCAATGATGATGGTACCATTTGGCATCCACAAGGGCAAGCCGGGCCCTACATCATCATCCATTGTAAAGATGCTTAATTCTTTTCCAAGCTTCCGGTGATCTCTTTTCTTTGCTTCCTCTAAAAGCAATAAGTATTCATCCAATTCTTTTTGCG
>JANOFP010000490.1:0-5537 GCA_031413675.1 Bacteroidota bacterium | reverse complement strand
TTTTTACATGTGCGGGAAGACAACGGGAGAGCTATTGAACTTTATCAACGGCTCGGGTTTACAATTTCCGGATCAATGAATTTTTATTTTATGAAGAGGCAATAAATATAGAAAAACGAATCAGGGGAAATAACGATAAATTTCTTTACAATGAAGTATTCGTACTAACTCTGCTATTTTATTTTCATAATAAAACCCGATACGGTACTGACCCATTCTTATTCTATATGCAGTTTTATATCCGGTTAATTTTTTGCAATCAGCCAATTGGTTAGGCTGTTCTGCTTTTTCAATTGTATCAATGATATTTGCCAGCAACCGTTTAAAAGGAGCAGGTAATTTGTCCGCATCTTTAGTAAAGGATTTGCGTCCCGATAGCTATCGGGAAATTTTCATTTAGCAGATTTCAGTTTCTGAATAAAGGCTGTTTTCTCAGCAGATTTAAGCAATGGAGTTTTCCTCCCTTTTTCCATTGCGTTTAAAATAGCAGCATCTTCTTTTTCTTCTGTATAAAAGCCAATAGAGAGACCATTAAGTATTGTCTCCAAAACTTTTTCTTCTTTTTTATTTCTTGGGCTTACGATATATGTCATGGCATAAAATTAATTCTTTTTCTTCCATTCATTCATTTCCTTTTTAAAATCAGTCCAGAAAATAGTTTCTTTATTATCGGCTTCTTCAATGGCTTAATCAAGTTCTTTTAGCTGCCGGCTGCTTAATTCATCAACCGTGTCTTTTTTAGTGGTATAGAAAGCAACTTCTTCCATTACCCGGTTCACTATAGTTTCATCTTCTGTGCTTTTCAGCAATTGATACATTTTTGTTTTTACAGCTTTGCTCAATTTGTTTTTTACAATTGTAAATTACAAAATTATTTTAGAAAACTTTATCTTCTTTTCATGCCCGAAACAAAATAGAAAGCCCGGTTGCATATTTTCAAACATCCGGGTAACACAAACAAGTGCTGCGTGGGGGATACCGCATAATGCGGGTCAAGCACACATCACAGCAGCTTTATAAGCATTGCACTTATCAGCTTTCAACCATTTTTCCCCAAACATCATATTACCTGCTTAACTTTATAGTGTAGATTATTGTTATCATCATTTTTTAAAACAGCAATATGGAACATAAAATAAAGTTAGAGGAACTGAATAGCGAATCGGTACTCAAACTGGAAGAGTATATGAAAAGCAAAGAAGGATGGAAAGAAGAAGACCATAAAAAGCTGCACACGGCAAAAGAAGAATGGCAGATAGCCTGGAATAAAATGATGGAAGTATTGATGGTTTTGGAACGGATAGAAATATAAAGCTGTCAATCTGTAAATACTTTGATCATTTCTTAATCCCCACCGTTTTTTCTATTCCGCTTAACAGCGATTTCCATGATAAATAAAAGATGGATTGATTGGTGTTACGATCAATATGCGTCTGCACTTCTCTTATGTCTCCATGCTTTTTGGGGTTCGAATTTATTATTATGAGATTGGCCAATGCACTTTGTAAGGATTTGCGATCCATTTCGGTTGCGCCTTTATCTCTTTCAAGCATAGTGATATTAAAATCAGTATAGAGTAATTTCATGTCGCCATCCATGCCATTATCATTTCCCCGGAAATTAAATTCCAATGCATTTATCATTCCTTTATTTATGCGGGAAGGCCCCATGGGTATAGTAAGTGGGTTAAACAAAGTTGCATCCATAGCAGCAAGCGATCCATTCACATCAAAACGTCCTTCGGGATGCAACAGATAAAATTTCCAGTTTGTTTTTAATGGAGTAATGTTCAGGAACTTTGTGTTTATATCGGCAGTCATTATATTATTAGTAGCAACCGATTTTTTATCGTTTGTTATATTACTAAAGTTTGCATTGATACTATAAAATTGAACTTTACCAGACTCCCGGGTAATGCTGCTTCTTTCTTTGTATTCAACAAAGGCATTGGAGAGAATCAGCTTTTTTACATTAACAGGTATCGGAATGAGTTCTATCACATGAAGCGGGTATCTTTCTATTCGGTTCTTTTTATCACTGGGTATTGCCACGTCACAATATATTTTTAAACTGGCCGGGCCAATCAGCATT
This sequence comes from Bacteroidota bacterium, assembly GCA_031413675.1. Taxonomy (GTDB): domain Bacteria; phylum Bacteroidota; class Bacteroidia; order Chitinophagales; family Chitinophagaceae; genus VBAR01. The sequence goes on along the minus strand of JANOFP010000490.1, from coordinate 3,446 downwards.
GTATCTGCTGTAATCGTTGCTGCAAATAACTGCTCCATGTTTATATTCTGCAGTTGGACATCGCTGAATGAAAAATCGAAGCGATAATCCTGGATGGGTTTGGCATTTACAAAAGCATCTTCATTCATTACAGGAACGACCCGGAAATTTTTTACACGGAGCAGGTTGTTTACAGAATTAATTGAAATGTTATCAGCAGTATAGTTATAAAATTTGCTGGCAGATCGCCATGTTATTTTCCGGCAGATAATATTTACTTCTTTGGCAAACAGGATACGTGAAGTATCTGCATTGCTGATGCTGTCCACTTTCAGGTTCACCAGCGTCATAGAAACATCCTGCAGATGAATGTTTACTTTTTTTGTTTTGCGGGTGGTGCTGGTGTTAATCTGCGCATCCGTTATTACAATGGTATCGGCTTGTATCAGTTTGATGTTACCGAGTATCTGTTCAAATATTTCTTTGGGCGGAACGGTAGCTCGTTTATCTTTTTTGGAATTTGGATAGATGATATTGATAACCGGTCTTATTATTTCTAATTTCCGGCCCACGATCTCGTTTTTAATTAATACACGGGATGTGTTTACACCGGATGCAATGATTTGTGGAATATGAATATTCAATAATACGGAAGGTGCATTGCCCAGTTTATCAAGAACATTATACCGGGCACTGTCATACATTAAATTCATATTGGAAACAGATAAATAACCGGATAGTTCATCCAGTTGCAGACTATCATATTTTATTTTGTAAAGATCATTGCTCTTATCCCTGACAGCTGTTTCTATTTTGGTTTTAATAATTGTTTCTTTATTCGCATTCCAGTACCATATGCCACCAGCGAATAGGACAATAAAGAAAATAAGAATGCTAAATGCGATTGTTCTTCCCTTGTGAGTAGCCTTTGCTTTCTTTAAATTTGTTTTTATAGCATGCGTAGGCTCCAAAATATTTAATATTTCTGCATTTAAACCGGGCATCCCTTGCAGCCTGGCTCATTTGAAAAAGGAAACTTGTTGCGTGGGATCCCGCATTTGGTGGGACAGGCACGCAACTGGGGTTTATTTTATTTGTCAGCTTTAAATTTTTCCGGGAACTGTTTTATTATTCCATCAGCAAGCATGGCCGACATTTTTAAAATTTCGTCATGTACTTTATCATATGCAATTATATCAGCATCGTAATCTTTTTTTATGCGCTGCACAGCTTCATCTGTTGTTAACTTAAGATGGTCATTCATCATCATCTGCATTTCATTTAAGGGCCAGTTCGGGTTTGCTGAACTTAAAAATGCAGATATTTCATCAGCATTGGAATACCATTTTTTATTGGCAGTATCAAGGGCCGGTTTATTTCCTTTTTTTGCAGAAGTAACAACATCTGCGGCTATCGCAATATGACTCTTTAATAATTCCGTTAATTTATTCCCCGCATCATTTCCATAATAGGGTTTCATCGCATTACCAATATCCTCCTGGTTTTGCATCAGCCGTTTTACGGCCTGGTTAGTTCCGGGAAGCCCGTCTGCAAGGCAGAGTATAACATTACGGGTCCAGGTAATATGATCTTCCCAAAGTTTATTCATAGTAATTTTCAGGTCGTGACTTTTGTTTTCAGCCATTGGCATTTCGGAAACCACCGGTGTTGTATCTTTTGAAGTTTCTTTTGTTCCGTCAGTTGACGAACATGCTGTGAAACTTAAAATAATGATGACTGCCACCAACAGGATGAGTACCGGGTAATTCGTTAATGATTTTTTCATTTAATTTTATTTTAATGAGTGTAATAAAAATATGCCAGTTAAACAGCTAAATGTTGCAAAAGAGGTATTATAAATTACATCATTCACACATTCCTTCCGTCTTAGTCAGGGTATCAAGCAAAATAAAATCCCGGTTGCCCACATCTTTATCATTTTACCCCACGCAACTGAACAATTCAAAACAGGATATTCTTTTCTGTATTTTAGCTGACCAAAATTTTCCCTCATGATTAAAAAAATTACGGCTTGTCTTTTTTGTGCTATGTTGTTCTCGGTTTCAAAAGCACAATCCGGCTCTGCAATCTCATCAGGTAAATTATTTATTATTGGTGGCGGTGACAGACCGCCGCGATTAATGAAAGCATTAATTGAAGCTGCAGATCTGAAACCCGGTGATTATACAGTAGTACTGCCGATGTCCGGTGCTAATGCTGACACTTCTTTTTATTATTTTAAAGCTGACTATGTTTTGTTTTGCAAAAACCCGGTTGTCAATTTAAATTTTACCAAACAAAATATTAATGACAAGAGAAGGCTCGATTCATTGAAAAAAGCAAAACTTGTTTTTATAACAGGCGGCAGCCAGGACAGGTTTATGAAAGTTGTACTGAATACTCCTGTGCATACCGCTATACTCGATGCGTTTAAAAATGGTGCAACCATTGCAGGTACCAGTGCCGGCGCAGCAGTAATGAGTGAACACATGATTACCGGAACGCAATTAAAGGATACGGCTTATAAAGCAACTTTTCCAAGAGTGGTGGATAATAATATTGAACTTGAGCCGGGTCTTGGTTTGATTACAAACTGCATCATCGATCAGCATTTTATTGTGCGAAGCAGGTACAACCGATTGTTTTCTGCTATAGCAAAATTTCCTGCACTTGCCTGTATTGGTATTGATGAAGAAACAGCCATCATTGTACAGGGAAGTAAAGTGAAAGTGGCCGGAATGAGACAGGTAGTAGTGATGATGAAGCCTGAAGATTTAAAAATAACTGCTGAAGGGTTGATAAAGTTTAAAGAAATGCAGTTTGGTATTTATACTGACGGCGATAGTTTTGAAATTGATCCTATAAAGAAACAACGGGAATGAAAATGGTAGTTGATAAATAATAAAATGCAGAATCGTTCCCGAAATAATCGGGACAGGTCCAACGAAGCATCGGTTTTACAAAAACCGGCAGAAATTGCTACATAATTTATCCCTTTAGTATGTTAACAATATTTTACCTGCACATTACTTTTAAATAACCAGATAGTTTCAGATTTTGTAAGAGCAAATTATCGTTCAAATAATCTACCCTTATGCAAACATCTTTACTTAAAAATTTATTTTTTGTTGTTTTACTTAGTTCCTGCTCCTCCTCACGAAATAGTGAGCAAACGATAAGCAACAAGGATATTGAAACTACCATTTCAGCAGAACCCGTAATTGCTCCAGATAAAAAACCCCAATCATTAATGGATCTGCCACAAACACAGGATGGAGGTTTTGTACTGGCCCCCGGTTTTTATGAAGCTGAATTTAAAACGTATTGTTTACAACCCGGCACTCCCGATCCTTCGCAGGGCGATGCCTATTTGCAGGGAGCTGTAACAGGTTACCGGAAAGATATTATAGAATCTGTTTTACTGAACTCAAGAGAACATTCGCAATTGGATCAAAAAAATATTCAAT
>JANOFP010000489.1:0-7436 GCA_031413675.1 Bacteroidota bacterium | reverse complement strand
ATCAGCTTTTGCATGGCAGGAAGGTTTTGGTGCATTCTCCTATTCCAAAACTCATGTAGACCGGGTTATCCGTTATATACAAAATCAGGAAGCCCATCATAAGAAAGAAACATTTTTGGATGAATACAGGAAGATGCTGAAATCTTTTGAGATTGAGTATGATGAAAAGTATATTTTTAAAGAGCCAGAAGGAACCCGCCCCTCGCTGAATTTGGGGACACAATCTTTTAGTTGTTGCATATAGAAATTACCTGTTACGAAAAAAAGTAACGCTGTCTTTTACCTTCAATACTTAAATAATACCAATCATCGGGAATTTATGCTAATACCGATGATCATAAAGTAAATTGGATACAATAAAATACCAACATCATGAATAATCAGTTTTCACATCGCCGCAGGTTTATAAAAAGTTCTGCGTTTGGTTTAATCGGAATTTCTGCATTCGGATATTCAGCAGGGCAAAATTCATTACATGAAGAAAATATCAATGCGAAAAATAAGCCTGTTTTTTATCGCTATCCATGTATAGACGATGAAATGGCCAGCGGCATTGTAGGTGCATCTCATGGCAATTTTGATAAAGTAAAAGAATTGGTTAAAGCCCGGCCTGAATTAGCCGGAGCTTCATGGGATTGGGGATTTGGCGATTTTGAAACAGCATTGGGTGCTGCATCACATGTTGGCCGCCGGGATATTGCTGAATTCTTAATGTCTAATGGTGCAAGACCTGATATTTTTACTTTCACAATGATGGGGATGCTAAGGAGTGTGCAGGAAATAATTGAAACAGTTCCAGGCATTCAATCGCATACAGGGCCTCATGGCATCACCTTATTACAGCACGCAAAGAACAGGCTGGAGGATAAAAATATTACATCATCAGATGCTGCCAATGTAAATAAGGTAATCCGCTATTTGCAAGGATTAGGCGATGCCGATATAAAACCAAAAAACCTTGAAATAGCAGACGATGAAAAGAAAAAGTATATTGGCGAATACCGTTTTGGATCCGGTGATAACGAAATATTTGTTACTTATCTTCATCGGCTTGGCTTTTTGCAAATTGGCCGCAAAGGATTATCTCCCCGCAAACTGAATAAGACAGATGAAAATACCTTTTCACCTGCAGGTGCTGCATCCGTAAAAATTATTTTCAAAATTCAGGACAACAAGGCTGTTTCTCTTAGCATTCATGAACCTGAACCATTGATAGTTGCTGCTCTCATATAAAAAAATCCCTATTGAAAAAATGATGGATAAGACTACTTAATGTTTTTCTTTTTTGTTGTGGTTTTCAATAATTTTTCACCAGGAGGCAATACTCCTTTTCGTCCTCCCAATCTTCCTTTTCATAGAACGTTTTTTTTAATAGCATTCTGGCGGCATAGGTTTATGCCCTCCAAAAAATTGCTATGAAAAAGAACTTAATGATTCTTCTTGTTTTGTTATTTATTATTTCAGGCCTCGCTGCCCAAACAGAACCAAAGCCAGTAACTGGAAAACATGGTTTATCACATCCGGTAAAGACTATCGCTTAGCCGCCTCTTCATTTTATACTTCAGAAATCGCTGAAGTGATTACAAAACAAAAGAAGGTTGATGAAGACATGCAGAAAAAATATTATTCTGGAATGCCGGCTCACCCGGCTACCGCTAGTAGGAAATGATAAAAAAACCTACCTACCGGCTGGCAAGTTGAAATCAAGTGTTACTTTCCACATAACCAACTCATAAATCCTCATGGGGAATCAGCCATTATTAGAAAACCTTTTTCTATAGTGCTATATTGAAAAGATGCATCCTTTAAAATTATTTATAACCTGTCCATATTCTTGTATCCTGGTTAAAGGCCCAGTAAATTCCATTTGCATAACTAAAATTGAATGAAGGCCAGGTTTCAATATCAGCAGGAAGCTTTAGTTTTTGAGTTAATAATCCTGTTTTCCGGTTGTATAACTCCACTTGCTTTTCATATACATTCAATAAACCAAATTCGGCCTTTGAAATTCCGGTATAGATTAAAACATTATAGCTGTAATCTTCAATCAGAACTTCGCCATCATCGTCTTCATCAATATCCTCTTTCCGACTGATACCTGGATTAAGTCGTAAGGTGCTGTCTTCTTCCTGCATCGCATCGGCAGTGTACATATAAATATTTTGTCCAGATAGAAAACAGACCATATCTGTTTTTGAATTATAAACCCCGATACATTGTTCGCCAGGTTGATTCATACCCGCAGCATAAATTTCACCTTCATAAGGAATGCCCTTTGAGTCAAGTGTATAATTAAACCATCCAATATCAGAATAACCATTACCACAAATCTTTTTCAACATCGGATTATACCAAAGCCCTCTGGTATCTACCATACAAGTCTGAGCTTCGCCAGAAAGACGTTTGCCGGTAATATCAAAAACAGCTAAAGGGTAAGATTCGTTTCCGGCAAAAGCGGCATAATATTTTTTTTGCAATGGGTGCCATATCACTGCACCTCCCCTTTTCCCGGGCAAACTATCTGCTCCGTTTATTTTGCTTGCATATACTATACCCGGCATTTTTAGTTCAATGCTTTTCTTAAGCGTTTTTACCAATTGTGCTTGCAGTAGTATAGGACAAATAATAATTAAGCAGAGTGTTAGCTTTTTCATAATGGGTGTTTTTTTTATAAAGAAACAAAAAAAATACTTCTTAATGCTTATTTATATAAATATTTTAACTATGAATAATATTTTTTTATATACGCTGAGGCTCTCACTTCAATATTTTCTATTACCGTTATAAATTTAAGTACCAAGCTATCTAAGGCATTCATCCTCCTCAAACCCTTTTTCATATAACGTTTTTTTTCTCAGCTGTGTGGAAGTATAGGTTTACGTCTTAAATCTAAAAAACAGATTATGAAAAAGAAGTTACTAATCATTATGGCTACTATATCAGTGGCTATTCAACTCACGGCACAAACAGAACCATCGGCAGGCAATTGGAAAACATGGTTCATTTCATCCGGCAAAGATTATCGATTATCCGCTCCTGCTAATTCTAAAAATGAAGTGGCAGAGGTTTTATCATTACAACAAAAAACAGACTCATCGGCATTACAACATATCAGGTACTGGAATGCGGGTGCACCGGGGTATCGCTGGCAGGAGATGATGAGTAAAATATGGGTGATGGATACTGGTCGTAATGGTGCACTTGCCAATATGCTGCTTGGTGTTTCAATCTATGATGCTACCGTTGCAGCATGGAATACTAAGTATGCATATAAAAATCTGCGGCCATTTGAAATAGATAAACGGATAAAATGTTTAGTTCCCAAACCGGAGAGCCCCTCTTATCCATGCGAATATTCTGTAGCTGCAGGTGTAGCTGTTACCATTTTTTCTAAATTTTATCCGGCACTTACAGATTCAGTAAACAGAATGGCGCAACAACTCATGTCATCCCGCATTGCAGCAGGTGTAGCATTTCCATCCGAAACCCGTGCAGGTTTTGAATTGGGAAAAAGAATTGCTGAAAAAGAAATTGAATTCACCAAAGATTTTGTAAGTAAAGAAATTTGGGATGGAAAAATACCCAAGGGTCCGAATTACTGGAGAGGAAATTTTGCCATGCTACCCATGGCAGGAAAAAATAAAACGGTTGTCTTGAATAGCAGCAGCCAGTTTCGTCCTGGCCCGCCACCTGATTTTGCAAAAGATATGGAAGAGCTTAAAAAATTCAAACCCGGTTTCCGTTCCTTGAGCAATGCATTTTATTGGGCCAACGTAGATTTTTGGAGCGAACAACTGAATAAAAAAATATTTGAGAATAATCTTCATCTGAATCCGCCACAATCAGCAAGATTATATGCAATCACTGCTATTGGTTTTTATGATGGGTTTGTTTCCTGCTGGGATGCGAAATACACTTACTGGGGTATCCGACCGGATCAGTATGATACTACATATCGTCCTCCAATCATCTTTACACCTCCTTTTCCAGGTTATCCTTCCGGTCATGCAGCTATCGGTGGTGTGATGTGTGAATTGCTTTCTTATTTTTTTCCGGAGAATAAAGATTTCTATTTACAAAAAGCAAAAGAAGGAGCAGAAAGCCGTTTCCAGGCTGGTATACATTTCCGCACAGATAATGATGTGGCGCTGGATATGGGAAGAAAAGTTGGAGACTTTATAATTCAAAAACTAAAAGGCGATGGCGATGGTAATGCATTTATGATAAAAAAATAATATCAATAAAACTAAAACCTACAGTTATGGGGAATAATACTATGAATCTGAAAAATACAGCAAGGCTTACGGGCCTTCTGTATTTTATTTTTGCACTGATTGCCATTTATGGTTATATGTATGTATCTCCAAAAATTATGGTAGCCGGAGATATGGCTGCATCTGCGAAGAACATGCTGGCTAATGAATTTTTATTCCGAACTACTCTAGCAAGTAATATTATTACTCATTTCATGTTTTTGCTTGTAGCATTACTTCTTTACCAAATGCTCAGGCAGGTAAATGAACGCCATGCAAAGTTCATTGTTGGTCTGGTTATGACAGGAATTCCGGTTGCATTTTTGAGTGGCGCATTAAAGATGACAGCTCTTTATATTTTTAAAGGTGAACTGCTGACATCATTTTCAACTCAGCAGGCCCAGGATATTGCAGCCACATTTCTCAAGTTTGGTAGCTACAGCGGGCAAATGGTAACTTTTTACTGGGGGCTTTGGCTGATACCTTTGGCATTTATGGTTTATAAGTCAGGATTTATTCCACGCATTTTTGGGATATTGCTGTTGATTAATGGACTTGGTTATATGATTAGTAGTATGACTTATGTTTTATTCCCCGATTCATTTACTTCAGTTTCAAAATTAGTTTATCCAACCTATTTTGCCGGTGAAGTTCCATTTATATTCTGGCTTATGATAAAAGGGATAAAAATAAAAGTAAAACCGGGTAAAGAAGAGCAATTACTGCATTCATAATTTTTAAAATAAAAGCTATGGGAAAAATAAAATTAGGAACCAACTTCGCCGTCTTCATTCTTTTTTTTGGTGTGGCAGTGGTGGAAGCTTTTCAATCCCGCAACTGGCTTAAATGTTTTTTTTGGCTGGCAATCGGGATTGTTTTTTTGCTGGCCGATAACCTGAAAAAGAAAGCGGACTAATTGAAAACAATAATCAAGACCAGCAAATGGAAAATTCTGATTCAAGATTTTGAAATGCAGAATCAGAATCCCATTACCTATATTCACAACTGAATGCTACGTTTCAAAACAAGATATAAGTTCTGGCATGTACTGGTGGGAGTCGTGTGCATGGGTATCTTCTTTTTTTTTCTTTACTCACTTTCTAAAATTGCCGAATCAACCGGCACATCAACAGGAGCATTACCGGAAGCTGATCCTGAAAAGCATGAAGAAGGAACCTCTATCAGTGCCCCGTTTATGTTCCTGTATATTGTTACCGTGTTTTACTTCGCACTGAATTATTATTACAACCTTATTGTTGAAAACAAACCGTTTCTTTCTTTTTTAAAAATCACTGGTCTTCTTGTGTTGGCCTCATTTATTTTTAACCTCATTCTTTATTTTTATATCCCATCCGTATTCAAAAGAGAGTATGAATCACCCGGTGAGATATTATCGTCAGTTCTTTCGTATATGATTCCCATGCTTATCATCTGTTTCCTGTTTGCCTATATCACCAATATGCGGGAAGCAGTTAAACAAAGAAGAATATTACAGGCACAGAAACTACTGTTGGAAGCACAAATTTCCCAGGCAAATTTTAATTTTTTGAAAGCGCAGATTAACCCGCATTTTTTGCATAACACCTTAAATTTTCTTTATGCCAAGTCACTACCCTATTCTGCTGAATTATCGGAAGGCATTCTCACCTTAAGCGATATTATGCGGTATGCACTCAGCCAGGGAAACCAGAAAGATGGTAAAGCGTCGCTTAAAGATGAAATAGAACATGTGCAAAATGTGATTAAAATCAGTCAGCTCCGTTTTAGCAACCAATTGAAAGTAAATTTTGAGATCGAAGGAAATGTAGAAGGAAAGATGATTATTCCGTTTGTATTAATCACCCTTGTTGAAAATGCATTTAAGCATGGCGATTTAAAAAGCCCAGAGCACCCGATAGATATTAAAGTGAAAGTACAAGGCATTAAACTTTATTTTTATTGCAGCAATAAAAAGAAAACCGGGCCGAAACAACTTTCAACTGGCATTGGACTGGAGAATATTAAAACACGGCTTCAGCTTGCGTATGGTGAAAATTATAAATTCAATGTGAAAGATGAACTCGAATTTTATACAACTGAATTAACTATTGATGAGTTATGATTAACTGTATTATTGTAGATGATGAACAGCATGCTATTGACATATTGCAGCATTATGCGAAACAAGCTCCATACATAAACCTGGTGGCATGTTTTACAAACCCGCTTGAGGCGTTGGAGTTGTTAAGTCAACAAAAGATTGATCTTGTTTTTCTCGATATTCAGATGCCTGAACTTTCGGGCATTGATTTTATAAAAACGATACATGGCAAATGCAAAGTGATATTGACAACAGCCTACAGCGAATTTGCTTTGGAAGGCTATGAACTCTATGTGGTAGATTACCTGATGAAACCAATCCGTCAGACTCGGTTCTTAGCAGCTGTTCAAAAAGCAATGGAACAAATCGGCGTTGTAAAAGATGCTCAATCAAACCCGGCAGAAGACGATTATATTTTTGTAAAAACAGAATCGAAAGGAAAGCTGTTGAAAATAAACCTCGCCGATATTGATTATATAGAAGCTCAAAAAAATTATGTGGTTATCTATCGCAACGGGCAAAAAACATTTGTGTATACAAGTATGAAAGAACTGGAAGAACGACTGCCTGAAAAAAAATTCATCCGGATTCATAAATCATTTATTATTCCTGTTTCCCACATTACCGGTATCGAAGGAAATTTGGTTCGGTTAAAAAATATAACAGCAGAAATTCTGATTGGAGAAAATTATAAGGCCGGGTTGATGGAAATGATCAGAAGGAAAATGATTTAATATGTTCAATGATTTCAATTACCGGGTACTTACTCATCAGAAATAATAGTTCAAAAAAAATATCCGTATCACATTCCGGGATATATTAACTTAAGTAAAACAAAGGATGGATTTTTTTCTTATAAACAAAAAAGTCCCGAAAGATTCGGGACAGAAATAACGAATACATTTTAAATTTTCTAATTACGGACAGGTTTTACTGGCGGGTTCTGGTTTGGAAGTTTAATATTTAATTTAGCCAGAACGGGTAAAGAAATATTATCGGCTTCCGGTGCTATCAAAAAAACATCCGAAGACATAACATGAGTATATCCTTTTTCTTTGGCTACCTGCTCTATTGCCTTTTTAGCCCTGGCATAAAAGGGTTTT
>JANOFP010000488.1:0-5197 GCA_031413675.1 Bacteroidota bacterium | reverse complement strand
CAGTTTCGGGTAAAAGCTCCCTTACTTAAAAAAAACGAAGTAGTTGCATTGATTGGCAGCGGAAAAACATTGGGCAACTGGAATACAATTGAACCCTTATTGATGACAAAGCAAGGAGAATGGTGGACAGCGAATACAAATATACCGTCAACTGAATTTTTATTGACTTATAAATATGGTGTTTACAATATTGACAAAAATGATTTTGTGAAATTTGAAGATGGGCAAAACCGATTTCTAAACATAAGGCCTGCTTTAGAAAAAACTACAATCATTCACGATGGTTTTATTTTTTTACCAAACAATACTTTCAAAGGCGCAGGTGTTGCAATACCTGTTTTTGGTTTACGAAGTAAAAATGGACTGGGCATTGGCGAATTTGCTGATTTAAATTTAATGGTAGACTGGGCAAAAGCAACGGGCTTAAAAATGATTCAGTTGCTACCGGTAAATGACACAACGGCAACTTATACAAAAACAGATTCATATCCCTATGCCGCTATTTCTGCTTTTGCATTACATCCTGCATATATAAATCTGGAAGCAGTGGCAGGAAAAGATTTTGCCGATCAGTTGGATTCATTGAAAAAGTTGCAGAAAAAACTGAACAAAGAGAAAGAAGTAGATTATGAAATGGTGATGAAGATTAAAACGGGAGTGCTGAAAGAAATTTATGAGTTAGCTGCTGAAGCTGTTTTTGAAAGTGAAGATTTCAAAACATTTTTTGAAAAAGAAAAACATTGGCTCGTACCGTATTCGGTGTTTTGCTATCTGAGAGATAAAAACAAAACTATCGAATTTTCTACCTGGAAAACATATCCTGTTTATAACGAAAAAAATACAGCAAAACTTTTAGTTGCTGGTTCTACTTCTTTCAAGGCAATAGCCTTTCATTATTTTGTTCAATTTCATTTACACATACAACTAAAAGAAGCATCCGACTATGCACATAAAAAAGGAATTGTTTTAAAAGGAGATATCCCAATCGGCATTTATCGAAATGCATGTGATGCATGGGTAGCACCTGATTTGTACAATTTAACTTTATATGCCGGGGCACCGCCGGATGCTTTTGCAGTAAAAGGACAAAACTGGAGTTTGCCATTATACAACTGGAAAAAAATGAAGCAGGATGGTTACAGTTGGTGGAAACAACGGTTTGAACAAATGAGTAATTATTTCGATGCTTTCCGGATTGATCATATACTTGGCTTTTTTCGTATCTGGAGTATTCCTTCAAATTGTGTTGAAGGAATTATGGGAAGATTTATTCCAGCCATTCCGGTTCATATCAGCGAGTTTGGAGAAAAAACAATTCCATTTGATTTTAACCGCTATTGCAAACCCTATATCAATGATGAAATACTCAACCGGCTATTTGAAAACGAGGCGGAAAAAATAAAATCAGAATTTCTTTCAAAAAATAATGATGGTTTATATGACCTGCTGCCGGAATACAATACACAAAAAAAAGTAGATGATCATTTTCTCGAAATAGAGTCGACGGATTCAACTCTTAAATTAAAATCAGGACTCTTCGATCTGATTTCAAATATTATTTTAATTGAAGAAGAAGATTCGCAACAAACAAAATTTCATTTTCGTATTTCAATGGAAAGCACCTTATCGTTTCAACATTTGAATTATGATGTGCAGCAAAAATTAAAATCCCTTTACACAAATTATTTTTACGAACGGCAGGAAGATTTCTGGTATCGGGAAGCCATGCAAAAATTGCCACAGTTAAAACATGCCACGAATATGATGGTATGTGGCGAAGATTTAGGTATGGTGCCACATTGTGTACCAAGTGTTATGGCGCAATTGGGTATTCTGAGTCTGGAAATTCAACGGATGCCAAAAAAAATCAATACCGAATTTTTTCATCCTAACGATGCTCCGTATTTATCAGTCATCACTCCATCTACACATGATATGAGTACTATCCGCGGTTGGTGGGAAGAAGACAGAAATAAAACACAACGTTTTTATAATACCATTTTACAACAATGGGGTGAAGCACCTGTGTATTGCGAAGACTGGATCAACCGGGCAATTGTTTTACAACATCTCAATTCACCAGCAATGTGGAGTGTGTTTCAGTTACAGGATTTATTAGGAATAAATGAAACACTACGCCGCGAAAATCCAAATGAAGAACGAATCAATATTCCGGCCAATGCAAATCATTATTGGAATTACCGGATGCATCTCAACCTGGAAGATTTATTAAAGCAAAAAGATTTTAACGCTGAATTGAAAGGATATATTGAGCATGCTGGCAGATGATTTATCTTGCACAAATGAAAATTACTGCCCATCCTTTCAATCTTAAATTCCGTCATCCTTTCACTATTTCCAAAGGAACTAAAACACATCAGCCGACACTGATTATTCAACTCGAGCATTTCGGATTAACCGGTTATGGCGAAGCACCACCTATTAAATATTATAATATCACAGTTGAAAAAATGATTGAGGACTTTGAACGCAAAAAAATGTTTATCGAAAAATTTGCATTCACCGAACCCGAACGGTACTGGCACTATCTTCATCATCTTATTCCCAACAATCCTTTCCTCGTTTGTGCATTGGATATAGCAGCCTGGGATCTTTATGGCAAACTAAAAAACAAAAAACTTTATGAACTTTGGAATGGAGATATAAAAAATAATCCACTGACTGATTATACAATTGGTATTGACAGCATTGAAAAGATGGTAGAAAAAATGAAAGAGAAGCCCTGGCCAATTTATAAAATAAAAGTTGGCACTGCCGATGATATTGCCATTGTAAAAGCATTACGAAATGAAACGGATGCCATATTAAGAGTAGATGCAAATGCTGCATGGAATGTGGCAACTGCATTAAAATTGATTCCACAATTAAAGGATTTGAATGTTGAGTTTATTGAACAGCCTCTTGCAAAAGATGATTGGGATGGAATGAAGGTTTTATTTAAAGAGTCTTCATTGCCATTATTTGCAGACGAGGCCTGTGTGTTTGAAAGCGATGTTGAGAAATGTGCAAGTCATTTTCATGGCATCAATATTAAACTTACCAAATGCAGTGGCATTACCCCGGCTTTGCGTATGATTAAAAAAGCAAGAGAACTTGATTTGAAAATTATGGTCGGCTGTATGAATGAATCTACAGTTGGTTCCGCAGCGATTGCACATTTGTTGCCTTTTATTGATTATGTGGATATGGATGGACCTTTATTGTTGGAAGAAGATGTGGCAACCGGGATTGAATATGATTTTGGAAAAATAATTTATTCAAATGAGGCTGGTTTGGGAATTAATTTTCAAGGAATTTTAGAAAAACAGTGATGCATTTGTTTATCCATTTTCTTTCAAAAAAAATCAGAACATTAGTTACGATTTAAAGAGATTATTCCTTAGCCGCATAATTACATTTATTCTCAGGTTTCAGGTCTGAAATAGAATTCAAGAATTCTTTTTTAAACTACTAGAAACCACCGAATTCACTCTTATAAACTCCTCATTTAAAAAAATAGCATCCATCAGGTACGATTAAACCTTTTTAATCGTTTTTAATAGAAGGCATTTGTGCCCGATCCAAACCATTCGAAAAACCAAATCCATCTTTATGAAAACCTATTTACTGGTTGCTCTTTGCTCTGTCCTTTCTATTTCATTATCTGCCCAGGAATTTGATAAACAGCCAACCATTGGAGTGTTTATTGGCAAAATGAATTACCAGGGAGACCTTAATCCAAGCAGTTTTAAATTCAGTCATTCAAAATTTACTGCCTCCGTCAACATTCGTAAACCACTTAACCGATGGTTAACCCTACGAGCAGGTGCAGGTATCGGAAGCATTGAAGCAGCCGATCAGTATAATCGTGATTATTTGAAGCCCCGAAATTTGAGTTTTCATTCTTCTATCAAAGAAGCAAATGTGGGATTTGAATTTACTTTTTTAGATATATCAAAAACAAGATTCACCCCTTATATGTATGGCGGGTTTGCTTATTTTCATTTCAACCCCTGGACGTATGATAACAATGAAACTAAAACTTACCTAAAGCCTTTGAGTACAGAAGGACAAGGCCTATCACAATTTCCTTCACAAAAACCATATGAACTCTCACAATGGGCAATGGCTTTCAGCACAGGAATTAAATTTGCTGTCACGGATGAAATTATTTTAGGCATTGAACTTAACCAACGAAAGACTTTTACAGATTATTTAGATGATGTGAGTAGTTTTTATGTAGATGCAAATACGTTGTTGCAAGCAAAAGGCGCCAAGTCGGTTGAACTTGCCTGGCGTGGTGACGAATTGCCAGGCAATAATCTTTACCCGTTACATGGCGAACAAAGAGGAACACCATCAGAAATGGATTGGTATTATTATTTTGGAATAAATGTGGAATTTAAATTGAGTGCACTTAAAAATATTTTTAGTGGAAATAGCCGGTCAAAGGCAGTGGCTTATCAGCGTTGCCCAAGAATTTCCAACAGGTATTAATATTTAACTTCGTATTTATATTCTTTCAAATGCTTTTCCGTTGTTGAACAAATTGAACTGTCGGCATTATCTTTGTAAATAAATAGACTTTATGAAAGTCCTTACTTTTAAAATCTTTTTTTTATTCTTTGCAATCACTCCTTGTTTGGCGCAGCGGGTTCATATCGGTGTGTTTGGTGGGTTGGCTGCATACAATGGCGATCTTACAGATAAAATTTTTCCAAAAAAAGTTACCAACGGGGCAATTGGCATTACAGTTAATTACGAACTGACAGATCAAATTTTTATTCGTGGCGGTTATACATATGCCATTATTGGCGGTGCAGACCGGTTTAGTGATAAGCCGGGTCTTGTATTAAGAAATCTTAGTTTCGAAACAGAAGTACATGAAGTCAGTGCTGTAGGCGAATATTATTTATTCAATCTTTACGAAAGAAAAATTTCTCCTTATGGTTTTGCCGGGCTTGCCGTTTATAAAATGAATCCGTATGCTTTTGATCTTGCAAAAAACAAAGTGTTTCTAAAACCATTGAGTACCGAAGGACAGGGCATTAGTGGATATAATACAAAACAATATAAACTTACTCAATTGGCAATTCCATTTGGTGGTGGCGTCAAATTCGCTATTAACGATAATATGCGGATTGGTCTTGAACTGGGAATGAGAAAACTCTTTACCGATTACTTAGATGATATAAGT
>JANOFP010000487.1:0-1853 GCA_031413675.1 Bacteroidota bacterium | reverse complement strand
TGATCTTTTTTTCCTGCCGCATAATGACATCGGTGAAGAACTTTGATAATAAGGGATTCAGAGCCCGGCAATTCATTTACCAGCCCAAGCAATATTTCATGGGATGCTTTTCCACTTATTCGACCAATAGCATTGATAAGATTTTCTTTTTGTTTTGCAGAACAACGAGCATCCAATATCCGGGCTTTCATAAATGGCAAAGATTTTTCCCTACCCATAATTAATGCCTCGATAACCTCTTTTTCATGTTCATCTATATTATTTATAAGATGCCCCAGGCATTGTGCCGAAGGATGAAAGCCCATTGCCCTGATTGCAGTCTGCTGCAGATCCGGATCTTTCGTATTATATAATTGGATCAATTCATTGTCAAAGTTGTTGCTGATTACTTCACATAACATACTGGCTGCTTCTTTTTTTTCAACCCCCCTATCTGATGCAAACAATTCTTTTATTTTCTTTTCTGCTTCGTTTATATGATTTTCTGTACGGCTATGGTTGAGTATTGAAATTATTGAAGAACGACGGATCGTTTTATCATCACTGTTCATTAATGGTACGATAACAGAGTCATGAAATGCAATTTCAGCCAGAACTTTAATTGCTTCACTTCGAATCGTATCTGCCGGATGATTTTCAATAATTGACGATAACCAGGATTCAGCATCTTTAATTTTCAATACACTAACAAACCGAAGGGCCTCTGCTACTACTTTTACAGATGGATGATGCAGTGCATGAATAATTAACCGGTTACTTTCGGTGCCTGGTCTGCTACCCAACATTTTTAAGATATATAAAACCTCAAGTTCGGTACCCGTATTAATTTTTTTCTCAATCAGTTCCCGTGCAGCCGAATCATATAAATTAAATTCTTCCTGCGTAAAGTATCGACTGCTTATTGTTTTAATCAATGTTTTTAAATACTGTTGATGCACCCTGAAGATTCCGATTATCCATGCAATCGCTAATCCAAAAAGAACATAGCTTAAGGTTTGTAAATTATAAAGCTTTAGTTTCAGTAAAACGAGCAGAAAGATGCCCGAAAAAAGATAAGCAAAGGGATCCATTATTCCCTTTACAATATTGTGTGCCCTTAATCTTTCCAGAGTTGAAAGGGGTTGCATCATCGTAAGCAAAACAGGAGAATTGATTGCAGAACGCAATACATCCACACCGATAGCAGCCAGTCCAAAAATGTAAAGGACTATTTTGTTATTAAATGTCATTACATCTGCAAGGAGTAATGCAGAAATCAGGATAATAAGTAATAACGGTGTAATGATTAAGGCTGTACGGTTTCCCAGCCAATACAGTAGCCGGCTTGTTACCAATATTTTAATTACTAATGCAACTAACCTTGCAGTGGCAAGAAATAAAGCAATGAAACGGGCAAGTTCAACATCATTTTTAGTTCCCTTTACTTCAGAATAAAAACCATAGTTGATTAAAATAATACAGGCTGATACGATCAATGAAAGAATTGCGACTCTTCTCACCAATGTATTTACTGTGTAATCCTTTACAATCGAGTTAATCTTAGCAACATGATGAATCGGTTCTGCATGATGTCCTTTTTCCAGTTTATCCGATTGAAGAATTTTTTTCAAGTACCTGAAAGAAAACAGTATGAAAAAAAAACCTACCAACAAAAGATTAGCTGTTCCGATATAGGTGACGGTAAATAAAGCAACAGAATATCCAAGAAATTTTGCCGGAATATCACCAGCACTTATTACACCGAATAATCTTTTGCTCTGGCGTACATCATATGATTGCGCAGCCATTCCCCAAAACATAAGATTATTTAACAGGTACAATACATTAAACCAGGCAAGCATTAGAAAATAAAA
>JANOFP010000486.1:0-1726 GCA_031413675.1 Bacteroidota bacterium | reverse complement strand
TCGGCAAAAGAATCTGTTTTTAAATGGTATGGCGATGGGGGTGTTGATTTTCGTAAGCAGATTCAATTATTGAAGCAGCATGAAGGAAACGATACAATTGATTGTTTCTTTTCAAAAAATAATTCTGAGTTGATTATTCATTACAGGGAGTTTGAACATTTGGTGCTGGCCTGGGTGGTGAGTTGAAATAAAAAAGGGGTTGGGATTTAATTCTTCAATCAGGCTTTTGCAATACTTTTCAAATAAAGTGTTTCGGGACTAAAATCCTGTCCATTTTTCCAGGCAATACTGTCCAGGCTGGTACGAACATCGTTAAAATAATTTTCATTTTTAAGCTCTATGAAGATTCCAAAATCTAAATATGGCTTTACATCAAAGACACGAACTTCTTTTGAATCAAACTCTAACAGAAGCATATAATTTTTAAGTGGTTTTACACTAATTACTTTTTTCATTTTATTGCAAAGGTTTTATTTCAAACAATTCTTTTCCATTAATTGCCAATTCCCAATTTGCCATTAATTCATCACGGTGCAACTCAATCCATGCCCACACCAATTTTAATTTATTACGTGGCATATCGCCTTGCAACAAATCGCTGTCAGGAATGCTTATAACACATGTATATTCCCCATACTTAATATGAATATGGGGCAAGTGATGTTTATCTGTATCAAAATAATACATCATCACAATAATCCCGTAAAACATTGAAATAACCGGCATGACCCAAAATTACAAAAAAACAAGGTTTTGTGTTAGTAATATTAATGATGGCGTGAATTGCAAAAACCGACAGTTTGAGCATTTGGTGCTGGCGTGGGTGGTGAGTTGAATTAAATAAAAAAGTCTCCACCTTAATTAGCATGTCACAAACACTGGCGGGGAAGTATTTAAAAATTATTTTTTAACCAACCTGAATGTTTTTGATGCTGTATTAGTGGCAGTACTTTTTGATTTAACGTTAATGGTAACTATACACACTTCATTAAAAGGCAAACCAATAATTGTAACTGGAATTGGTGAAGTAGTGCTTTGCAATGTTTGAGAAAATACAACAGAATTATCCGATTCTTTTTTACAACTAATATCAATGGTAACACCCAAAGCAGGCATTCTGCTTTGTACCAGAATGCTGAATGAGTAATCACTTCCAAGGGACTGGGCAATTGTATTACCGGGGTCTGGGTTAAGTGCAATAATTAAATTCTCTTCAGTTACACCACCACCTCCTCCTCCGCCGGAAGAACTTTTTTTACAACCTGTACTTAAAAAAATAAATACAAGTATGCATAAAATATTTTTAATGACACGCATAATAATTATTGTTTAATAATAAGCTTATGAATAGTTTCGTTTTTTTGTTTATCAGTAATACTGACTAAATAAGTACCACGAGCTAATCTTTCCATATTGACAGACCCGTTTGTTACATTGAGATAATAATGCAAAGCAATTTTTCCGGTGATGTCCATTAGTATGATATTCAGTTTTCTGTTGCTGCGATTACTAATGTACAGGTTATCATTAACCGGGTTAGGGAATACGTTAACATCATAGTTCCATGCAGAAGGGTTGACAATACCTGTAGCAACAAAATTGAAAACAGTTGAAATACTGCTACAGCCATTTATAGATACCTGCACTGTATAGGGGCCCGCCGCTTGTACAGTATATTGTTGGTTGGTAGCTCCACCAATAGAAACTCCATTTAAAAACCATTGAT
>JANOFP010000485.1:0-2113 GCA_031413675.1 Bacteroidota bacterium | reverse complement strand
CTACTAACACATAAATATACGCCGTGGAATTATAAATTTCTAAAAAATAGGCTTTGACTTTCAGCAATTTAATCTTCGCCATTTCAATTGTTACGGCGTAAATACAAATCTCACTATTTGTAATATAGCAACCATTCTATTTGCCCTTGTTGGTCTCTTACCAAAAGCTGTACGCCATTGTTGGTATGAGGCGAGGCTTTGTGAATTGCCTACAACAAATTTGTTATGAAGTTCCTCATTTTTCAATCCCAAACCGCTCCGCCACTTTCTCCATCGGTAAATTACCTTCAAAAACAGAAATGAGTTTTCCCTGTTTATCATAAAAAGCAAGAAAGGGAAGATTGTGTATATCAAAAAAGGGTGGGAGGAAAAAAGATTGATCTCTTGTTACGATTATATTTGAAAACCGGCTTAACTGATACTCTTCATAAAATTTTTTCATTTCGCCAAATGGCTGCCAGGTCACCATTAAAATCTGAATCTTTTTAAACTTGTCAATATTTTTTATCAATTCTTCCGTTTCATGTTTGCAATGATCACAGTCCGGGCTAAACACCATAATGAACAGCGGCGTTTTCTTTTTTAAATCGGCTTTATAAAAAAAGGAACTGCTGTCAAGCATCTGTAATTTAAATGGTGGTGGTGTTGGAAATCTTTTATATGGTGGTTGTAAAGAATCTGATTGCGCATTCAGAAAAAAAGAGAATAGTAATGCAATAAAAACGAATGATGATTTCATGAATGACAATTTGCAATTTTAAATTTTCAATCCTCTTACGGTTGTGTTATTTTTTTATAACTTGCTATTACCCCTCTTATCAATGATGAACTAAAACCCTGGTGTTCCATTTCATTAAGCCCGGCAATGGTGCAGCCCTTTGGTGTAGTTACTTTATCAATCTCCTGTTCGGGATGAGTATTTTTTTGTAACAATAAATCGGCTGCGCCTTTTACCGTTTGTGCTGCAATTAATGTAGCAATCGTTGCATCAAAACCAATTTCAATACCACCTTGTATGTTAGCCCGGATATACCGCATGGCATACGCCGTACCACAGGCACCGAGTACGGTAGCTGCATCCATTAGTTTTTCGTCTATCATTACCGTTTTGCCCAATACATCAAACAATTGCTGCACATAATTTATTTGCGAAGCGGTAGTACCCGAATGAGCAAGACAGGTCATACTTTGTTGTATGGCAATTGCAGTGTTAGGCATTGCCCGGATAACCGGAACCGGTTTACCAATTGCTTTTTGTAACTGATCGATCCATACACCGGTAATAACCGAAACGAGTACATGCTTTTTGGGATCCAGTGCCGGTTTTATTTCTTTAATAATATCAGCATAGTTATATGGCTTTACAGCTAGAATAATAATTTCACTATCCTTTACTGCTTTTTTATTATTGCTATGCACCATACAACCCCGTTCTGCAAAACGATTTAGTGAAGCAAGATTACGGCGGGTAACAGTTAATTCTACCGGGCGGCTGAATTCACTCATAATTAATCCATCTGCAATCGAAGCACCCAGATTTCCACCACCAATAATTGCAATTTTTTTTGACATAAATTTTCTTTTTTATAAAAATAAAAATGCCACACAGATAATATCTCTTGTGGCAGGCAACAGTGTAAAAATAAGATGAATCATTGAAACTGAAGTGAACTTCTTTTAAAAGATATTATGAATGGTAGAAAATAAAATTGAATCATCATTCTTTTAGTGTCTTGTCATACCGAACGGTAAATTTAAAACTCATTCTACTGTAGGGAAATATAGTGAGGTATCTCATACTTTTTTGGGTGTATGAGATTCCTCGCTGAGATGCTTTTAAAAAATAGAATCATTAAGTTCGGCTCGGAATTCCGTGGCTTTGCCAGGAATTTTATGAATGTGTAATTTTTTAATCGCTTAAAAAATGAAGGGCTTTATAAATTCAATGTCTCTGAGATGCCTCGTTCCTCGGCATGACAACACTCCGATTGTAAGGAAATTCAAATAGGGAAAATGCTATTAAACTGGCTCAGTAATATTTTTTACCCAACAGAAAATTATTGACATATTCTTTCACGCCTTCTTCCAATGAATAAAAATCTTTTTTATAAAA
>JANOFP010000484.1:0-9093 GCA_031413675.1 Bacteroidota bacterium | reverse complement strand
TTGGTAATTATATGCAGGTTGCCACCATCATCTTTTGAAATTACTGCACCATTTTCTTTATTTATTAATGTGCCTAATCTTTCCACAGGTGTTTCAAAATCCACCATAGGATAAACGGGCTCTATCACCGTTTCAACTTTTGCATTCTTTATTTCCGGGCTATTAAATATTTTTTGAAACAATCCACTTTCGCTTATTGCACCCACTATTTCATTTTCTGCATTCATAACGGGAATATGTTCGATATCAAATTTTTTCATCAACTCAACCGCTTCAGATACAGTTTGAGATAAAGAAACTGTAATCAGGTTCTTTCGTCCCCGGGCACTTATGATGTCTTTAAATGTTTTTACTTCGATAAAACCCCGCTCAATCATCCATTGATCGTTATATATTTTACCCACATACCTGCTGCCATGATCATGAAAAATGCAAACAACCAGATCTTCTTTTTTTAATTTATTTTTTAACTGCATCAAGCCGGCTATACAACTTCCAGCACTGTATCCGCAAAATAATCCTTCTTCTTTTGCTAGCTTTCTTGCCATTACTGCGCCATCTTTATCTGTTACCTGTTCAAAATAATCTATCACACTCATATCATAATTCAGCGGAACAAAATCTTCACCAAATCCTTCACTGATATAAGGATGAACTTCTTTCATATCAATTTCACCGGTGCGAAAATATTTTGTAAGCAAAGATCCATATACATCAATTGCCCAAACCTGAATGTTTGGATTTTGTTCTTTCAAATATTTTGCAGCACCAACAATTGTTCCACCCGTTCCAGCTGTACAAACAAGATGTGTAATTTTCCCGTCGGTCTGTTTCCAAATTTCTGGTCCTGTACTTTCATAATGTGCTAATCTGTTTGCCAGATTATCATACTGATTCATATGATAGGAATTTGGAATTTCAGTTGCTAATCTTTTTGCAACACTATAATAACTCTTTGGATCTTCGGGAAGCACATTTGTAGGGCAAACAATCACCTCAGCGCCTACCGCTTTTAAAATATCAGCTTTTTCTTTTGATTGTTTATCGGTAGTAACAAAAATACATTTGTATCCTTTCACAACAGCTGCTAAAGCAAGCCCCATACCTGTATTGCCGGAAGTGCCTTCAATAATTGTACCGCCGGGTTTCAGTTTGCCTTCTTGTTCTGCCACCTCTACCATCTTTAGCGCCATACGGTCTTTAATGGAATTACCCGGATTAAAGTAATCAACCTTTGCAAGTACCGTACAAGGCAAATCTTTAGTGATTTTATTAAGACGAATCATTGGCGTATTGCCAATCGTTTCTAGAATGTTATTTTTAATATCCATAGCGAAATTTATTCGCTGCGAAGGTAAGATTTTTATCGGGCAGAATTAGTCCGATACTTCGGGTCTGTTTTCAAGTCATGGAATATCTATTGAGATAGCAATCAATTCAGTTAATCTTTTTATTGATGAGTCATTCTCTTATCCTGTCTGAATTGTTTTCTTTTATTTGCAAGTATCCGATCGAGTAAAGCCAATCCGATCACGATATTTATCATCATAAATACATTTATCCAGGTATTACTGAAAAACTGGCTGAAATCAACTTTAGGCAAATCAACTTTATATTTCGATTCTTCGCTACTGCTCCAGTCCATTTGCCCAAAACCATATATCAGGAACCCAATAATCATTACAATAAAAAAAATCCCGATACCCCATATAATCCGGTTATTAATGTAGTTTTTTGCAGCAGGTGATATCTGATATTTTGCAATGGTATCCATTACATTTTTTGTAAATCGCAAAGAAGGTTGTTCAAGCTCAGTTGATTTTAATAACTGGTTAGTTTGTACCAATTCATGGTATTTGTTTTTCCATTCCAGGTTACTATCCAGCAATCTCTCAATGGAAGATTTTTCATCTGTCGATGAATTGCCATCAATATAATTCCATAATTGCTGCTCCATATCCGGTTGCTGTTTCATATTAAATCGATTTAATAAATATCTTTTACTTCTTCAAAGAAGTAACGTTCCATTTTTTCTTTCAATCTTGTTCTTGCTCTGTGTAGCCGTACTTTAACAGTGTTTGGCTCTTGTCCCAGAATTTTACCAATTTCCTGCAAGTTTTGTTCATGTTGGTAAAACAAAGTTATTACTTCCGCATCATCTGCACTCAGCATATTGATTGCCTGATGAACCATTTCTTTTTTCGATTTCTGTTCAATAAGATTGGCCCGGAATCCGGAATCAACACTATCTGCTACTTCAAATACTTTTTCATTGTCCAGTGATTGTATATCAAATTTTTTCTTTCTCAAAAAACTTATACTAGAGGTATTTGCTATTGTATAAAGCCAGGTGCTGAATTTTGAATCGCCCCTGAAATCTTTTAAAGAACGGTATGCTTTTATAAAAACATCCTGTGCCACTTCTTCAGCATCCTCTCTACTTTTAATAATACGCAACACAAGTGTAAATACATAATTCTGATATTGAGTAACCAAACCGGCAAATGCCTGTTGGTTGCCACTCAATACCTGTGATATTATTTCTTTCTCAGATAATCCGTTGTGCATGGTTGCAGATATGACACTATTAAGGTACATCAGGTTACAGAATGAGCATAAAATATAATTTTACAGGCAAAAGAGCTAAATTAAGCTGGGTAATGTTTCTTTCAGATTCTTTCCAAAAACGAATCGCCCAGCTAAAATTGACAGGATATCCCTTATATATGGTTTATGCATAAAAACCCATAAAATCGGGATAGATCAAAAAAAATAATAATTCTGTAACCTGATTTAAAAGGGGGTAGTCATATACTGCAGAACCGTTTGTTTGAAAAAAAATTACAAACCCTGTAACCTCAATTCAAAACAAGTGGTCATATTCTCAAAATCAATTTAAAAAACTTAAAACTTAAAACTATGGACGGCGGAGAAGTATTAATACCGATAACAATGTTTGCAGGTGGATTTGCAATGATTTTTGGTATTGTTTATCTAAAAACAAAAGAGAATCTGGCAATGGTTGAAAAAGGAATGAACCCAAAAGACAAAGTCAATCGTCCGGCACCTTTCAGAAGCCTGAAAGCAGGATTGCTTTTATTGGGATCAGGTCTGGGTCTTTTTTTAGCTTATATGCTTGATACTTTTGTAATCAAACCAAGTACTAACTTTAATCACCATGATGGAAATCCGGCTGTATATTTTGGTCTAATCGGAGTCGGGGGTGGTTTGGGGCTTGTAATTTCTTACCTGATTGAGAAAAAAAGCTGGTACGATAAAAACGATAATTAATTTTTGCCTAAAACCTCTAAACCTTTCCTGATGATTTCGTCATCAGAGTTAAGCACCTGGAAAAACCCGGTGCTTCTCCATTTGAGTCTTGCCAGATATGCTTTGATACGTAATTGCAATTGGTTTTTTTCGTTAGCAGGAATCAGATTCAGATTCACTGAATCTTTTTTTACAAAACTTACAAACCCGCCCCAAAAACTTTCGTTTACTGAAAACTGCTGGTTGAACTCAGTTG
This sequence comes from Bacteroidota bacterium, assembly GCA_031413675.1. Lineage (GTDB taxonomy): Bacteria > Bacteroidota > Bacteroidia > Chitinophagales > Chitinophagaceae > VBAR01. Next base: position 5,567 of record JANOFP010000484.1, on the reverse strand, counting down.
GCGTATTGAATTTATCAAGAGCTGATTTATTTTTTAAATAATATTGATAAACAAAATTATTTAAGCTTCCATTTTTTAATACCCGGCTGGTAGCAAAGTGAAAACGGGAAGTATCAAGCGGAATTGAAATGTCAGGCATGATACCTCCTCCACCATATACTGTATCACCGCAATATGTCTTATAAATTTTACCATTTGTATATTTAGCTGAATCAATAAGCATTGTTTCGCCAGCAGAAAAACGATCTATGATTTCATCCATATAAACTTTTCTGCCGTCCTGGTATGAACGTTGAATACTTCTTCCCCTAGGAGTATAATATCTGGCAACGGTAAGCCGCATTGCAGAACCATCACTTAAATCGTATTGCAGTTGCACCAAACCTTTTCCAAAACTACGTCGGCCAATAATTTTACCGCGGCACCAATCCTGCACAGCACCTGCCACTACTTCACTTGCACTTGCAGAGAGTTCATCTACTAAAACAACCAATTTATTTTTATCTTCTTCAAAAAGCCCGGGTCTTTTTGATTTGTACTCTTCCTTTGCAGAATGTAAGCCCTCAGTATAAACAATCAGTTTATTATCGCTTAAAAATTCATCAGCAATATTGGTTGCCTGTTCCATAAAACCGCCCCCATTACCCCGTAAATCAAAAATCAGCTTTTCCATCCCTTCTTTCTGCAATTGCTCAAGACTTTTCATAAATTCCACATACGCATTCCTGGAAAATTTGTTGAGTTTTATATACCCCGTTTTTTTATCAATCATATAGGCAGCATCAATAGCCGAAACTGGAATATTGCCCCGCTCTACTTCTACTATTTGTAATTGATTATTCCGGAATACCTGAATCAATACCTTAGTTCCGTGCTTGCCCCGAATCAGTTTTTTGATGTCATCATTTGCATGATCAATTCCTGCAATTAATGAATCATTAATTCGAATAATTTTATCACCCAACTTCAGTCCCGCAATATCAGCCGGGCTTTTGGGTATTACATAAATAATATTTACCGTATCATAGAAAACATTAAATTCAACTCCAATGCCTTCAAAATTTCCGGCAAGATCTTCATTCGCTTCTTTTAAATCAATTGCCGGTAAATACACCGAGTGTGGATCTAATTTTCCCATCATTTGTTCAATGGCATTCATGGAAATTGAATCCAGATTCACAGGATCCACATACTTCATATTAATCAGGTCCAGTGCCTCCTGAAAAGTATTTTTTTTATTACTGCCAAAAAATTTAATATTCCCATTTCTACCACCCAACTGATATCCGAAGTACAAACCAGCAATCATAACCATAGAAAATAGCAGGGGAAGCCATACTTGTAATTTTTTATTCCGCATCGTTATTGTTTCTTTGTAAATTGAATGCAAAATAACGGATTTGAGGTTAAAGACTTATTCATTCATCAATTTTAAAAATCATTTCTAATTTTGGTTAAACTGATAGCAGATAGCGGGGCAACAAAAGCTGAATGGTGTTTGTTGAATAATGGTAAAAAGAAAACGGTATTCACTCAAGGTATCAGTCCTTATTTTTTAAACCAACAGCAGATAACAGAAATTTTGAAAAAAGAATTGTTGCCTAAAATAAAAGATATAAAGATTGAGGAAGTCTATTATTATGGTACGGGGTGTGCAAACCCTAAAAATGCATTGGTTGTAAAAAAAGCTATCCATTCTGTAATTAACTCCAAAAATTCTAAAAAAGCTGCTCCCATTTTTGTAAGTCATGATTTATTGGCTGCGTCAAGATCAGTTTGTCAAAAATCGAAAGGCATAGCCTGCATATTGGGTACGGGTTCAGGTGCAAGTTATTTTAATGGAAAAAAAATTGTAAAATCAACTACCGGGCTTGGTTATATTTTAGGTGACGAGGGTAGTGGAGCATATCTTGGGAAAAAAGTAATTCAATATTATCTCTACAATACGTTTGATGATGAGCTGCGGGCAAGGTTTGATGCAAAATTTGTAACCAATAAAATTGAGATACTGGAAAATGTATATCAAAAACCTTTACCCAACCGATATCTTGCATCTTTCACTGTTTTTCTTGCAGAGAACCGGGGACATTTTATGATTGAAAATATTATTGAAGACGGGTTGAATGATTTTTTCTTTACACATTTGCTTCGATTTAATGAAATTTGGAAAATGCCTGTGCACTTTGTTGGTGGTGTTGCATACGGTTTCAAAGATGTATTAGCAGAGCTTTGTGTTAGTTATGGTTTTGAATCAGGTATTATTTTAAAAAACCCAATGGAAGGGTTAATTGAATATCATAAATAGAATGGATACATTTAATAAAATAACAGAACAACCCGGTAAATACCGTCATCTTGAAAAAATGTCTGTTAGCGACATTCTTACAAATATCAACACAGAAGATAAAACTGTTCCATCTGCAATAGAAAAAGCAATTCCGCAAATTGAAAAATTAATAGATGCTGCGACCGATAAAATGCTGAGTGGTGGAAGATTATTTTATATTGGTGCGGGTACAAGCGGCAGATTGGCAATTGTTGATGCAAGTGAATGCCCCCCAACTTACGGCGTATCGTACGGATTAGTAATCGGAATAATTGCAGGGGGTGAGAAAGCAATTACAATGGCAGTTGAAAATGCTGAAGATAATTTTGAAGAAGGGTGGAATGATCTTGTAAAAAACAAAGTGAATGAAAAAGATTTTGTAATTGGCATTGCAGCCAGCGGCACAACTCCGTATGTAATTGGTGCATTGGAAAAATGCAGCGTAAACGGAATATTAACCGGATGTATAACAAACAATCCTGGTTCGCCATTAGCTTTTGCTGCCGACTTTCCGGTAGAGGTGGAAGTAGGACCCGAATTTATTACAGGTAGTACAAGAATGAAAAGTGGTACATCACAAAAATTAGTGTTGAATATGATTTCAACTGCCATCATGATTCAACTGGGTAGGGTAGAGGATAATAAAATGGTGAACATGCTGCTCACGAATGACAAACTGATTGACAGAGGAACAAAAATGTTAATGGAAAAAATCAAACTTACTGATTATGAAAAAGCAAAGAATTTACTTTTGAAATATGGAAGTGTTAAGAAGGCTGTTGATTCGATAACCAGCAAATAGATTTATCCGTAAATTAATTCAATGCACAATATTGAACCCTACTATAACTGGCGGCATATTTATATAAGCGAAGAAGATAAGCTATCGCCTTTCTTTGGACAGACCTACTCCGAATTCGAATTTTCTCAAACCGTTTATAATTATTATATCCATCCGCAATGGGATGAATTTGGAAGTAAAACGTTGTACTTAAAAGTTTTGATAGCTGATTATGAAGAAAAGTATGCCATCATCGAATTGATCGGTGAGTGGAATGATGCAATTGAAAACGATATCATGACATTGAAAAGAGATGTGATCGATATATTTGAATCACATGGTATCACTAAATTTATTTTTATAGCTGAAAATGTTCTCAATTTCCATAGTGGGGATAAAGATTATTATGAAGAATGGTATGAAGAAGTAAGTGATGAAAATGGTTGGATAGTTTGTCTGAATATGCCTGAACAGACTCAATATGATTTTAAAAAGGCGAAGCTGAACCGGATGATCGAATTGATTGAATTGATTGAATGGCGGATCTATAAGCCTTTTCATTTATTTAAAAAAATAGATACTGAACTTTCTTTACGTTTAAAAACCTGAGTTTTATTTTAAAAACTTTCTGCGGCGTTTTGGCAATCCGATGTTATTTTTGCAAAAGATATATACCTCATAAAAATTGCTTATGAATTGGTCTGAAATGTTTACTTCCTCGATTGGTAAAAAGTGGGTGATGGCGTTGACAGGTTTGTTTCTTATTACTTTTCTGGTTGTGCATGCTGGTTTAAATGCTTGCATTTGGGCAAATGATGGCGGGCTAATGTTTAATAAAGCTGCACATTTCATGGGAAGCATGGTGGTAATCCGTATAGCCGAAATTGGTCTTTTTCTCGGCATCTTTCTTCATGTTATTCAGGGTTATATGTTGGAGTATCAGAACCGAAGCAAAAGAAAGGTTGGTTACAATGTAAACCTGGGTAATAAAGGAAGCAAATGGTATAGTCGCAGTATGGGTTTGTTAGGCACTATTCTTTTAATCTTCTTTATTATTCACTGGTATCATTTCTGGATTCCTTCCCGGTTAACGGGTATTCCCGGACCCGAAATGGAATTAGCAAACGGTCAGCACATACATAATCTATTTGCATTGATGCAATATACCTTTCAGGAGTTATGGGTGGTAATAGTTTATGTGCTTGCCTGTATTTCGCTTTGCTGGCATTTGATTCATGGTTTTCAAAGTTCATTCAGAACCGTAGGAGTAAGTAATTCAAAATATACATCGCTGCTTACCAATATTGGAATTGGTTATTCAATAATCATATCACTTGCCTTTGCAATGATGCCTGTGAGTATGTATTTGGGATGGGTGAAATAAAAGTTGAGTAGTGAACAGAACGTACAAGAGTCCCGTACGTACGGGAAGGGACGTTGATTTGAAAAACTGATGCTGGGCAAAAAAAAATATATTCATTTCAATCATTGTAATAAGTGATTATGCTTGATTCAAAAATACCTTCCGGAACATTAGAAAATAAATGGACAGACTACAAAGGCCATTGCAAATTGGTGAACCCGGCTAATAAAAGAAAATTAGAAATTATTATTGTTGGTACGGGTCTGGCTGGTGCATCGGCTGCTGCTGCATTAGGCGAACTGGGTTATAAAGTCAAAGCATTTTGTTTTCAGGATTCGCCCAGGCGTGCACATAGTATAGCAGCGCAGGGTGGAATTAATGCAGCAAAAAATTATCAGAATGATGGCGATTCCGTTTTCCGTTTGTTTTATGATACTGTAAAAGGTGGTGACTATCGTGCAAGAGAATCAAATGTGCATCGCCTGGCAGAAGTGAGTGTAAATATTATTGATCAATGTGTGGCGCAGGGTGTACCGTTTGCAAGAGAGTATGGCGGTTTATTAAATAACCGCTCCTTCGGTGGCACACAAGTAAAAAGAACTTTTTATGCCGCTGGACAAACAGGTCAGCAATTATTAATTGGTGCGTATCAGGCATTAGAAAGACAGGTTGCATTGGGTAATGTAGAAATGTTTGCCCGTCATGAAATGCTGGATGTTGTGATGATAGATGATAAAGCGAGAGGTATTATTTGCCGCAACCTGGTAAATGGAGAATTAGAAAGACATTTTGGTCATGCAGTATTATTGTGCAGTGGTGGGTATGGAAATGTATTTTATCTTTCTACCAATGCAATGGGCAGTAATGTAACGGCTATATGGAAAGCACATAAGAAAGGGGCGATGTTTGGCAATCCTTGCTTTACTCAAATTCATCCTACCTGTATTCCGGTTAGTGGCGACCATCAATCGAAATTGACGTTGATGTCAGAGTCATTAAGAAATGATGGACGTATATGGGTACCAAAACAAAAGGATGATAAAAGAAAAGCGAATGATATTCCGGAAGAGGAAAGAGATTATTATCTTGAAAGAAGA
>JANOFP010000483.1:0-3913 GCA_031413675.1 Bacteroidota bacterium | reverse complement strand
ACCCAACATTCATATTTATTATTTGCCAAAAACTTAGTTTGGGTTTTATAAATGACATATAGCAATCGTTGGGTTTGTCCAAAGAACTCCTTTGGAGGTGAATGAAGCGTTGCTGAAAATAACAATGAAAGACAGATTATGAATATGGTTTTAAATGTATTTGCTCGCAAACGATTGCAAATAATACTTACGTCTTTTAGAACAAATGCAAAAGCCGCCTCATTGCTGAGACGGCTTTTTTGTGTTAGCCCTGACGTATAAGAACAGCGTTTAATTTTTTAAGAATAACACACTTGCCTGCTGATTGGGTGATTGTAAATTATAAGAATACATTCCCGTTATTAGCGTTGATAATTCATGCGTCCAGGTATTTGCACCTACCGTTACATTTTTTGTAAACGTTCTTACCGGTATGCCATTTGCATTTAAAATTTTTATGTTCACCGTTTCGGTATGTGTACTTCTGAAATTTACATTTACAATATTGGTAACAGGATTTGGTGATAAATGAAGTTGTGGTTCATTATTTCCCGGTACACGAATGGTTTTGCAAATTTTTGTTTCGCAACCCAATCTGGTTTTTATATAAAGACAAACTTCAAAATTTCCACCCTGTGTGTAAGTATGTGTTACTTCTCTTCCTGCACCTGATGAACCATCACCAAATGTCCATCTGTAACCAATTACTTCATCATTCGGATTATGAATGCTATGTCCTCTGAATTTAAATGTTCTTGGCCCGGCTAATGAATCGTTCATAAATCCTCCACATATATTTGATAATGGCCTTATCACTACTTCGCGACAATCATATGCTTCGCAACCACCAACAAATTTCACTTTCACACATACTCTATATACACCGGGTGCAGGATAGGTATGACGGATTAAAAAATCAGGAGTCGGATTTGTAGCCGTCGGCATAATACAAGTATCACTGCCATCACCAAAGTACCAGCATATTCTTTCCACTCTTCTGTTTGCAGATGAATTTGGTGTAGCATAGAAACCACGAACCAAACTTGTAATGGAAGGTGTAATTTCAAATAAACGTACTTCACATCTTTCAACCGGTGGTATAGAAATAGGTTTACATTTTTTTGCTTCACATCCACCGTAATAAAAAATCTTTACACACACTTCATACTCACCAGGACGGTAATAACGGTGGCCAATAGAATATACTCCGGAATAATTTTCTGGATAACTAATACAAGTATCACGGCCATCACCGAATATCCAGCATATTCTTGCAGGCTTGCGGTTCTGACTGTTTGATGGTAATGCTTTTAATGCAATCGTCAATGGATTGTTATCCTGCAATGGAGCTCTTTCAAAATCTGCAGTACAGGTTGCCGGGTTTCCAATTTTTATTTCTTTACAGCTTTTTGCTTCGCATCCGCCGTAATAAAGAATCTTCACACAAACTTCATAGTTGCCAGCATGATTATAAAGATGGCGAATTGTATAATTGCCAGAATAATTTTCAGGATAATTTATACATGTATCAGAGCCATCGCCAAACTTCCAGCAAATTGTTTTTGGTTTTCTATTGTTGTTATGAATTGGTAATGCTTTGAAAACTGTTTTTAATGGATCGTTAATATCGGTTACAGGTACTCTTTCAAAATCGGCACGGCATTCATCCGGCCTTCCTACTTGCATCGTATCACATTTTCTTGCTACACATCCACCATAGTAAAGAATCTTCACACATACTTCATACAAACCGGGATGATTATATTGATGTCGAACTGCATAAGTACCAGTATAATTTTCTGGGTAGTTGATACAGGTATCACGACCATCACCAAATGTCCAGCAAATCGTTTTTGGTTTTTTATTATTGTTATGAAATGGTAATGCTTTAAAATATACATTAAGCGGCGAGTTTGAAATTGTAACAGGGGCTCTTTCAAAATCTGCACGGCATTTATCGGGCCGTTCAATTACAATGTTTTTACATTTATAAGCTTCACATCCGCCGAAGTAAGTAATCTTCACACATACTTCATATTGTCCGGGTTGATTGTATTGATGGCGCACTGCATAAACCCCGGTATAATTTTCCGGGTAGTTAATACAAGTATCACGACCATCACCAAATCTCCAACAAATGGTTTTTGGTTTTTTATTTCCACTATTAAAAGGCAATGCTTTGAAATAGACTGTAAGTGGCGTATTGGATGTTGTAACCGGTAGTGTTTCAAAATCTACGTTACAACGAACAGGTATTAAAACCTGTTTACATATTTGTGCAGATAAAACGGAGTCACGTGTATTTGATATATATCTGTAAATTTTTAAACAAACCGTATACGTTCCCGGGGAATTGTAATGATGTCTTGTATTTTCCAATGGCAAATTCCATTCCCGGGTATCATCACCAAAAGTCCAAAGGGCACGTCTTGCACCGGGTTCTGACCCAATAACTGATGTATTGTTGAATGCGATAGTATTGTCGGCACCAACAAGGAAAGTGAAATTTGCAACATCTGCAATTTGATTCGGATTGGGTTGGGCTAAGGATAGGTTACTAACCAGAATAAAAAATATTCCGGTGAGTAAAGCGTAAAGCTTTCTCATATTTTAATTTTTTAGTTAGTGAATATTGTTCTTTACGCCAGAGGTGAGAAACACAGTTGCAGCTTAAAGACCGGGTTTAATCTTCAGGGTTTAAATAAATCAGAATATTTTTTTACTGAGGGGTTTTACGAAACAGCCGATTGGTGGTCAATAATGAACTGAATAATTTCTTCGGGGCTATGTTCAATTCTGGAGAAAGCGTCATTAATATCTTCGCGGCTTACATTGGCAGCAAAAGTTTTTTCCTTTAATCTTTTCTTTACACCCTTTACTTCCATGCCGGCATATCCTTCAGGCCGCATCAGGCTATATGCATGAATAAGGCCACTGAGCTCGTCAAATACATATATCATTTTATCCATTTTGCTAACTGGCTCAACTCCAAAATATTTTGGTCCGTGTGAAGCAATGCAATGAATAACATCGGGATCAATATTTCTTTTTTCTAATTCTTCTATAATAATTCGACAATGGTCGTTTGGATTTTTTTCCCAGTCCGCATCATGAAGTAAACCTGCCAGTTCCCATTTCAATGCTGTTAATGAATCTGCGTTTTCTTTTTCAATTGCCCATGCTTTCATTACAGCAGCCACCTGTTTCATGTGTAGCCGAAGGCGTTCGTTTGGCACCCATTCATTTAATAATATATGGGCTTCTTCAATTGTCATCAGATTTCCGGCATTTGAAGGATTGCCAAAAACTGTGCGACCAAGATTATATATTGCCATTACACATTTTATTTTAAATATAAATATAAGAGATCGTGTTCAACAGAATTTCAAATTTTAAATGGTGTTTCTTATTTCAGGAGATAAACTTTCATAACAAAACACCAAGATTGGCAATCCTGTTGGCCTCATAAAAATTATTTTAAAAATATCAACCAGTAGCAGATGGAATATATGGCTATATTATTTTTAAGTAAAAATTTTTACTGTAAATCAGTTATTTATGGAGGTGCTATAAAAAATAGTTCAGTTTTTCTTGGCTGCACACTACTCTTCCCCTTACCTTCGCCACCCCAAATTAAAAGGGAAATTTTTATGCTGTTGGGATAGCAACAGCTTCAATTAAAACAAATAAAAAGATGAGCAATTTACATTTCACTACAAAACATGCGAATGAGGCTACCGTAAAACACAACTGGTATGTTGTGGACGGTACTAATCAAACCGTAGGTCGTATGTGTGCTAGAATAGCTGCGATACTTCGTGGCAAAAACAAAGCATACTATACACCTCACGTGGACTGCGGCGATTATATTATTGTAATCAACGCCGAAAAAGTTGTATTTACAGGCAACAAACTTGAAGACAAAATGTATCAG
>JANOFP010000482.1:0-4805 GCA_031413675.1 Bacteroidota bacterium | reverse complement strand
GCCAATGTTATACCATTGCAACGGACCCTCATGTAACAGCCAATGAACTGACTTCTTATGATTCTGATTCCATTTATAATTTTGTAATGGCTGGCGGAAATTTTCTTGCAGAATGTGAAGGGGTACAGACATTTGAAACGTTAGAAAAATATCAATCTGTAGGTGGAATTATTGTTGATCCTACCGGTGGACAGTACAATAATTTTAACAACAACGTTTACTACGACAATCCTGATATGGCTTTTGGGCAATATCATGGAATTTTCCGACCATGGACCAGGGGTGCACAAAAAGTGTGGAGATATTCATCTGCCAATGCAAATAATTTTTACTCAGTAACCAGTTGCAAAAGAAATTCTGCAGATAATCTTTATTATGTTGCCACTGTTTCTAAAATGACAGCAGATACGGGTAGTCTTGTATTTTATATGGGCAATCATGAATATTTTACTCACGATTGTCATACATGCACATCCGGCTCAGTTGCTACCGAAGCAGAAATAAATGGTGTACGTTTATACCTGAACGCAGTTTTAATTCCTTCAAAATTTATGAACTGTGTAAATATCTTTAATATTCCGCTTGCTGTTACAGTTTCAATGTTTGAGGCGTATAAAAAAACAGACGAAACCGTTCAGCTTAACTGGACAGCTTTGAATGAAGATGAAAATATTTGGTATATCATTGAACATTCAACGAATGGGAGAAATTATAGTAGTATGATTGGAAAGTTAAATGGTATTGGAAATGCCACCCTTTCAAACAAGTATGCGTTTATCCATCCATCCCCTCAAAATGGTATAAATTATTACCGTATCAAAATGATTACTGTTGATGGCAAGTCATCTTATTCAGGCATTAAAAAAATTATTATTGATAAAAATGCCGGAGCAATGCATGTTTTTCCAAACCCAGCTTCGGGTTCTGTACAATTGATGGTTGATGTAAAAGATGGAGAAAAGCTACAGGTAAATTTCTATGATAATGCAGGTCAGCTTGTTTACAGCAATTTAATAATTATAAAAAATCAAAAGGCACATGTGAATATTGAATCACTTAAAAAAGGATTGTATTTAGTGGCTGCAATAAGCGAAAAAGGGAGCAAATACCAATCAAAATTAATTGTTCAATAAAAATTATTTTTCTACACTCTTATCTACGTAAGCAGAAATCCAACCCACCTGTCCATTTTTTACCAGATAAAATTGTTTGGTTTCGAAAGCAGATGCAAACTGGCGCATTATTTTTAATAATAAACCTGCACCTGCCATCAATGAACGCTGATCAAAAACTGCATGGACTCTTTTTATTTCTTTTGAGTAAGCAAGTTTAACAGGTGTGTTTTCTTTAATATTCATTAAGAGTATCTGGTCATTTAATGCTGCATGATTACTGTACAACTTCTCCCAAAATTTTGCAACTTCATCATACGTGACAGAAATTACTGCATTCTCAATCATTTCGGGTCTAATCAGAGTAGCAGTAGCCCAGGCAATACCGCCGCTAAAAGCAATATTGTCGCTTAACGGATAAGAACCACTTGCGTTAACTGCATAAATAATTTCAGAATTCTCAGCCCCGGCAAGTACTTTATAGAGTTGCTTATTAAAATTTGATAACGTATTATCATCTTCCAATCTTTTCTCGGTTGCATTCGCTGTACTCTTGGTACCCCAACCCAATTGAAACAACTTAAAATCTTTTACATTCCCGAAAGGGAAAAATCCGCCTTTCGTATTTCCACTTCCAATATCAATGATGAAGGTATTATAGCGTCTTGAATCGGGAACGATTCCAAGATGTGAAAGTCTTGCTTCATCCACTACACTCACAACTTCTACTCTACGGTCTGGTTCATTTATTTTTATTCGAAACGAATCAATCAATTTATTTATCCAACTTGTTTTATCGTCTTTTTCCGCAATTATTTTAACTCCACTACTAATTACGGTGTAAATATTTGAAGTCGGCATATTATATTTTTTAATAGCCGTGTTATACAATCCTTGTAAACCCTCCAGGGTGGCAGAAAAAGTAGCTGGTGTAAAAGAAATAAAATCAGTATTCACTGATGTGTCCTTAAGAATATTAAAGGCGCCTTGTGCCTGTGCGTCTTTACCAATTTCCACAATACTCAGTTTTACCCCCTTAGATCCTACTTCGATGCCGGTATAAATGGCGGAATTGTTGTACTTAGGTTTAAAACCTGTTTGCGCAAACGAATTGATATAAAGCATGAGCATCAATACGGCAGGTACGAAGCGGTTCATACAGAATTTAATCATGGATGTAAGTAATTAATTGATTACAAATTTAAACTACTTTATAACCCACTATTGCAAATCGAATTTTGTGTGAAGAAAATGTGATTAAGTATAAATGAATATTTGATGTTGAAAGGTTCAGTTATTAATGCTATTTCTGACTTCAAAGCCCTTTAATCCTTTTATAGAAAATTAAGATTTATATCCGCACAAAAAACTTAAAATTCAAATTAAAAAAGCTGACCCCTACCTTTGCAAAAGTTTTTAATTTTTCGATTTTAATTTTTCAATAACGACAAAATATGGCTGTTAAAACAGATACATTCACCAGTCCCGATTATTTTAATGTGGACGAATTGCTCACCGATGAACATAAACTAATACGTGAATCAGTTCGCAGTTATGTAAAAAAAGAGATTTCTCCCATAATAGAGGATTATGCACAGCGGGCAGAATTTCCGCAGCAAATCGTAAAACAGTTAGGCGATCTTGGTTGTTTCGGACCTACAGTTCCTATTGAATATGGTGGTGGCGGACTTGATTATATTTCGTATGGATTGATGATGCAGGAGCTGGAGCGGGGTGATAGCGGTGTTCGTTCTACCGCATCAGTGCAGGGATCTTTAGTTATGTTTCCTATTTATGCGTATGGTAGCGAGGATCAGCGAAAAAAATATTTACCCAAACTGGCAAGTGGTGAATGGCTCGGTTGTTTTGGTTTAACCGAGCCCAATCATGGAAGTGACCCATCCAGTATGCTTACAAATATCAAAAAAGACGGTGAAAATTTTATTTTAAATGGTGCAAAAATGTGGATCAGTAATGCTCCGTTTTCACAAGTGGCTGTTGTATGGGCAAAAGATGAAGAAGGAATTATTCGTGGGGTAATTGTTGAACGGGGTATGGCAGGTTTTTCTACACCAACTACACATGGCAAGTGGAGCCTGCGTGCAAGTGCTACAGGAGAATTGGTTTTTGATAACGTAAAAATTCCGAAAGAAAATATTTTTCCAACTATTAAAGGACTGAAAGGCCCGTTAGGTTGTCTTACAAAAGCTCGTTATGGTATTGCATGGGGTACTATTGGTGCGGCAATGGATTGTTATGATACTGCTTTGCGCTATTCCAAAGAAAGAATCCAGTTTGATAAACCAATTGGCGGGTTTCAGTTGCAACAAAAAAAGTTAGCAGAGATGGTCACTGAAATTACCAAAGCACAATTGCTTAATTGGCGGTTGGGTGTATTGATGAATGAAGGAAAAGCAACACCACAACAAGTGAGTATGGCAAAACGAAATGCCTGTGAGGTAGCAGCCAATATTTGTCGGGATGCACGGCAAATGCTCGGTGGAATGGGAATCACAGGCGAATATTCTGTAATGCGTCATATGATGAATTTGGAAAGTGTAATCACTTACGAAGGCACACACGATATACATTTACTAATAACCGGAATGGATGTAACGGGGCTGAATGCGTTTAAATAAGTTGAGCAGTTATACAATGTATTAAACATTTCAACTTATCAACTTATTTACTAAAAAAAAAGAATGAAAATTTTCCTAATTGGTTTTATGGGTTCGGGTAAATCCTACTGGGGGCGTAGATTGAGTGAAAAGCTCAACCTGCCTTTTTTTGATTTAGATGAACAGGTAGTAAGTCATGAAGAGAAATCAGTAAGTGAAATATTTTCAACTCTGGGTGAAGAATATTTCAGACTACAGGAAAAAAATACGTTGAATCTTTTAACAGAAAGTCATGATAGTTTTATAATTGCTACCGGCGGTGGCACCCCATGTTATTTTAATAATATAGAGTATATGAATAGCTCAGGAACTACAGTTTGGATTAATACATCGCCAGACGAATTATTTAAAAGGCTTTTAAAAGAAAAGGAAAAACGGCCCTTAATATCCGAACTGAGCGACGAACAGCTCCATGCTTTTATTCTAAAAAAATATTCTGACCGCCGGATTTATTACGAGCAAGCCGATATGGTTATAGACGATGAACCGATAGAGCTTGATACGTTGATCCAAAAAATATTCCATGCGTAAATCATTTCTTGTTTCGGGTATTATTTGTGCAGCCCTGGCAGTTGCCTTTGGAGCTTTTGGTGCACATGGGTTAAAAAAATGGGTGGATATAGAAGGAATTGATGTTTTTAAAACAGCTGTACAATACCAGTTTTATCATGCTCTTGCACTCATTCTTACAGCGATACTTTCTCAAAAAATATCAGATTTAAAAATTAAATGGGCTGGTAATTTTTTCCTGGGAGGAATAATTTTGTTCTCAGGATCTTTATATGCAATTACCTTATTTAAAGCGATGGAATTGTCAGTACCAAAATTGCTATTTCCACTTACACCATTGGGAGGAGTATTTTTTATTTGTGGTTGGTTCGTTTTGCTTTTTGCCGTATTAAAAAGCGATAAGCAGTAATAAAATATCTGATTTTTTCGTCACAGTACAATTTTTTCTGGCAGAAAATTTATCAACACACCTGAACAACCAGCATTTTTTTCAATAACCTTTATT
>JANOFP010000481.1:0-2826 GCA_031413675.1 Bacteroidota bacterium | reverse complement strand
CGGTTAATAGTATAAGCCTGCAGACTACTACCCCAACTATGTGATAATGCTGCAATGCCCCTGGCCCAACTGCTTCCTTCTGTATTCGGATAATCGCCACCCAATGTTTTTACATTCAGCACTTGCATGCCGATGGCTATTTCATCATCCCTTACCACACCGATTACTTCGCCAACCGTTTTTTTAATTGTAGTTGGAAATGGTCCCCATATAATAGCATCAATATTTTTTTCAGGTGTTGCTTTCACAATCTCCAACACCATATGTGTTTTTTTTGACAACACTTTAATATCAATATTAACCCCTGCTAGTTCATATTTTAAACTGATTGAATTACCGGATTTATTATACACTAATGAAGAAGGAAGAAAATGAACTTTATTGCTAATCAGAGTTAGCAAGGGAGTAACGGTATCAGTATATAAATAATTTTTGCCCGATTCTGTATTACTGAGTTCTGTAAAAAATCCCTTCTTGTCAAGTTTCAATTTTAAACTCCCGGAAGAGAGTTGTACCTGAGCATGAAGCTTAAATACAAAAAGAAAGAATATGACCGGTAGTATTTTTTTTACCATAGAGAATATAGTTGACTCATAAAAGAAAATACTAATCAGAACGGCAATTGCCCGCCATTCCGCGGATCCGTTTTAGATTCCATCTGGTAATTTTTTGGCGGCTCCTTGCCTAATAAATTTTTTACAAAATAATCCCAGCGGCGACGCATCATATAAGGAGAATCAGCACCAAAGCCATGACCTGCATTTGGAAAAACAATAAGGTCATAATCTTTATTCGCTTTTGTCAGTGCATCTACAACCAACATCGTATTATATGGAGGTACATTATTATCCATCATACCATGCGCCAACATGAGTTTTCCTTTCAGGTTCTTTGCATACGTTTGATTTGCCTGTGCTTCATAATTGTCTTTACCATCTGCACCTTTAGTCAACAAACCAATATAACGTTCGCCCCAATCATCTTCATAATTACGGTTGTCATGATTGCCGGATTCAGCAATACCCACTTTAAAAAAATCGGGATAGCGAAACATGGCAGCTGCTGTAGCAAACCCACCACCTGAATGCCCCCATATACCAACATGATTGGTATCCAGGTAAGAATATTTCTGTGCTAACTGCCGGATGCCGGCAACCTGGTCAGGTAATGTATTTGTACTCATATCAGGCCAATACATATCATGAAAACTTTTGGAACGGTTGGGGTTACCACTGCCTTCAATCAATACAACAACAAAACCCAGTTCAGCCAGCGACTGGTTATCACCTCTTGAAGCACTAAAGCCCCAGCTTCCCACACTTCCTCCCTGCGGACCAGGATAGATATAATCAATAACAGGATATTTCATTTTAGGATCGAGGTTAGAAGGCGTAAACATTAATCCATATAAATCTGTTTTCCCATCAGATGCTTTAACTGTAATAGGAGTTGGCGGTTTCCATCCTGTTGCTTTGAGTCTTGATACATTCGTTTTTTCTAATTCCGTTATCTGTTTTCCATTCATATCACGCAACACAGAAACAGCGGGCACATCCGGTTTGGAATAACTGTCAACAAAATAATTTTCTGAAGGTGAAAAATTGATCTGGTGAGTACCTGCCCCTGGTGAAAGTAAAGTGAGATTTTTTCCATCAAATCCAATTTTATAAAATTGGCTGAAATAAGGATTCTCCGGCTGAGTGCCACATGCCATGAAATACAGAGTACGGTTCTTTTCATCCACTTTAGTTAATCGGGTTACTACCCAATCGCCTTTTGTTATTTGATTTTTTATTTTCCCGGTTGTTGCATCATATAAATAAAGATGACCCCAGTTATCTCTTTCAGAATACCAGATGATTTCCTTTGTAGTTGATAAATACCTCCAATTGATTGCCCCCTGCCCCGACTCATACTGTGTCAGCACATTCTCTTCAAACACTTCACGAACTTCTCCTGTGGTTGCGTTGGCAATGCGAAATTTTTCCTGCTTATGATCACGGGAGGTAGAAAGAAATGCTAACTCTGATGCATCATTACTCCAATTTACATCATCAAAAGTTCCACTGCTTGAGATATCATCGCTTAATGATGCCCGATGTGGATCGGCAGGAATGTTAAACACAATAACTTTAGGAATATCTACCTCAATAATTATTCGTTGGATCATCGGAATATCTTTATCCCCTGGCAGCGGATATTTCCAGGCACGCAATGTTGGATGCCCCACATTTGTTGTGGCCAGATACATATCTCCTACGTTTCGTTGGTCTTGTTTGAAAGTGGCTATTTTCTTTGAATCAGGAGACCACCGTAGTACTGGCCCATCACTGCTTTTCCAACCGGCATTGTCAGTAGCATATCCAAAATCTTTTATGCCGTCAGTTGTCAATTGTTTTTGTTGGCTGGTTTTTATATCCTTTACCCATAAATTATAATCTTTAATAAAAGCAGAACTTTTACCGTCAGGAGATGTGACTTCAATTCCTCTGCCACCTCTGAAACCTCCACCACCCGGTCTTTGCGTATTACCAACTCCTTGTGAAGAAGTATCTATCGTACATGTATAATTTTGCAAGTCGCATTTCCATTGTTTACCATCTGCACGAAAAGTGATTGATTTATCATCGGTAGAAAAACGGAACGATTGGAATGGCAGCATCGCTGGTGCATAAACCCGGCCTGTTGCTAATGAAAGTGAGTTCGCTAATTTTTTATGATCAAAAGCTACGGAACGAGATCCTTTTGAAGGATCTACTAATATAAATTCACTTCCTTCTGAGGTTAAAGTACGATACCAGAATTTATCACCCGGCAACCAATTCG
>JANOFP010000480.1:0-1851 GCA_031413675.1 Bacteroidota bacterium | reverse complement strand
AATGCATCTTTTCCTAAAAATGAAAAATCAGAAATGATTTTATTCAATCTCGATATTAATAATATCTGCGTATCTGGTGGCAGTGCCTGTAGTAGTGGTGCCGATGTGGGTAGCCATGTTATCCGGGCAATTAATAACAATCCCAACCTGGTAGCCGTTCGTTTCTCTTTTTGCAAGCACAACACAAAGGAAGAAGTGGATACAGTTGTTGCTAAACTCATAGAGCTTATTTAGTCTTTTAACATTTTGAAAGAAAAATAAATTTGGAATGCTACGAAAGATTCGTAATTTTTACGAAAATTTCGTAGATATGGAAAAGCTCACACATACTGAAGAAGAAACCATGCAGGCCGTTTGGCGCACTGGCGAAGGCAATGTAAAGGCCTTTATGGAACATCTTGATGAATTACTCCCATATACAACGGTAGCATCTACAATTAAGAACCTTGAAAAGAAAGGCTACCTGAGCAGCCGCCTGGTAGCAAATGCATATTTGTATAAGCCGGAAATTTCTGAAGCGGATTATAAAAAGAAATTTATGGGAGCCGTAGTGAAAGAGTATTTCGATAACTCGTATAAAGAACTGGTGAATTTTTTTGTAGAGCAGAAAAAACTTTCAGCAAAAGAGTTGAAAGAAATTTTAACCATGATTGAGAAAGGCAATAGATAAACAATAAAACTTTTAGTCATGCCGGCATTATTTATTTATTTACTAAAACTTTCTGTAAGTCTTGCAGTCGTATTTTTATTTTACCAATTGGTATTACGCAAACTTACTTTTTACTACAGTAACCGGTGGTATCTTCTTGCCTATACAATTCTTTCTTTCATTATTCCATTTGTTGATATATCTCTTTTGCTTCATAAAAATGAATGGAGTGAAATAAATATTGTGCAATGGGTGCCGGTAATTTACAAACCAGCAATAGAAGCAGGAGGCAATACTGCGTCCATCAACTATTGGTTCATCGGAAGTTTGTTTATAATGGCAGGTATGTTATGGATGCTTGTACGGTTACTCATTCAGTTTGTTTCATTCAGAAGAATGTTGAAAAAAGCGGAATTTATTTCTGGAGATGAAATGAAAATTTACCAGGTCAATGATTCAATCATTCCATTTTCTTTTGGTAATTCAATTTTTATCAATCGTCACCTGCACACCGAAGAGGAATTGAAAGAAATCATCCGACATGAATTTATTCATGTAAAGCAACGACATAGCTTCGATATTATTTGGGCAGAAATACTTTGCCTTATCAACTGGTACAACCCGTTTGTATGGCTGTTGAGAAAATCCATCCGGCAGAACCTTGAATTTATAGCCGATAATCAAGTATTGGAAAATGGCATTTCAAAAAAGGAATATCAATACCTGTTGCTGAAAGTAACAGGTAACAATCAATTCAGTATATCAACCCAATTCAAATTTTCTTAATTAAAAAAAAGTATAGCCAAGAAGAACAAAATAAAAAGTACAAAGCGGCAGCTTTTACGAATGCTGTTTTTATTACCTGCAACGATCGTGTTATTACTTGCATTCCGAAATCAAAATGAATCTGCGAATCCGCAACCAACATTCAATTTGAATAAGGAGGATAACCAGATTAAAAAGATTGTTTACCAGTTAAGGGATACAGTACCCGAAGTAACTGAACCAAATAACAAAGGGTATATTATTAATATTAAAGACAAATCGGGAGAATGTGAAATTGTTATTAAGGACAAAAATAAAAAAGATGTAAAACGTCTTTTACTGACAGAATGGAATAAGACTCCGGAAATGTATGAGAGAAAATATGGCCAAATTCCACCGCCACCCCCGCCATTACCAAATTCAGAGCAATGGTTTAA
>JANOFP010000479.1:0-1779 GCA_031413675.1 Bacteroidota bacterium | reverse complement strand
GGTGCAAGAAAACAAGGAGTGGCTGATAATTATTTTGATTATGTAAAGGCATACGAAAATCTTAAGACAACATTTAATCCCACAAAATTTAATCCTGAAAAATGGGCCACTGCTGCAAAAGAAGCCGGTATGAAGTACATGGTATTTACAACCAAACATCATGATGGCTTTAGTATGTTTGATACTAAATACACAGATTATAAGATTACAGATAAAGGAACTCCTTTTTCTTCCAACCCACGCAGCAATGTGACCAAGGAAATATTTAATGCATTTCGTAAAGAAAATTTTTGGGTAGGTGCTTATTTTTCAAAACCTGACTGGCACTCTGATTTTTATTGGTGGAAAAAATTTCCTCCGGTTGATCGCAACGCTAATTACTATATTCCAAAATACCCGGAGCAATGGAAAAAATTTACTGACTTTACCCATAACCAGATTAATGAGCTTGTAAGCGATTATGGCAAAGTAGATATTCTTTGGCTGGATGGTGGTTGGGTACGCAAAACTACTGATGAAGAAGTACAGAATTATCTAAAAGAAATTTATGATGGAGTAAGATGGGCACGCAATCCGCAAAACCAGGATATAGATATGCCACGGCTTGTAAAAGAAGTAAGAGCTAAGCAACCCAAATTAATTGTGGTGGATAGAGCAGTTCCCGGCGAGCAGCAAAATTATCTTACACCTGAACAGCATATACCAGAAACAGGATTGCCTTATCCATGGGAAACCTGTATGACGATGGCAGGTAGCTGGAGCTATGTGCCCAATGATAAATACAAACCAACTAACGAGATTATTGAAAAGTTGGTGGACATTGTGAGCAAAGGAGGGAATTATTTATTAAATATCGGGCCAAGCCCCGAAGGAGAATTTGATCCGGTTGCGTATGAAAGATTAAAAGAAATAGGAGAGTGGATGAAAATAAACAGCGAAGCAATTTATAGTTCCAGAATGTTTTCCGTTTTTAGTGAAGGAGAAAATATTCGGTTTACACAATCAAAAGATGGAAAGACCCGGTATATATTTCTTTTTGATTTTCCTGAAGCTAAAATTGTACTAAAGAAAATTCCTTTTACCAAAAATCAAAAAGTAGAAATGCTGGGTACAAATAAAAATCTGTTCTGGAAACAAACAGAGCAAGGTGTTGAAATTACTTTGCCAGCAACATTAAAGTCTGCAACCAATCATGTTTGGGTATTAAAAGTAAAAAGTATATGAAAAAAAAATTCGCATTAATCTTTTTAGTCTATGTTATTTCTGTCACTTTTTGTACGGCACAAAAAACAGAGAACATTATCATCATAACTACAGATGGATTTCGCTGGCAGGATTTATTCAAAGGAATGGATTCTGCTATTGCTAACAATTCAAAATTCAACCAGGGCGACAGTTCTTATATTTTTAAAAAATACTGGAGTAATGATGA
Organism: Bacteroidota bacterium; assembly: GCA_031413675.1. Taxonomy (GTDB): domain Bacteria; phylum Bacteroidota; class Bacteroidia; order Chitinophagales; family Chitinophagaceae; genus VBAR01. Next base: position 347 of record JANOFP010000479.1, on the reverse strand, counting down.
AGCAGAGCGAAGAAAAAAGCTAATGCCATTTTTATGGAATACAATAAACAGGAATGGACAGATATACGGAAATAGAGATTTAGGTAACAAGGTGAACAATGCAAATCCTTACTGGTTCAGCTATCCGGGTTACAATGAAATTATGACCGGCTTTGCAGACACAACTATAAATTCAAATGATTTTCCTCCCAATCACAATGTTACAGTACTGGAATTTTTTAATCAGCAGGCAAAACTTAAAGGTAAAGTCGCTGCCTTTGGTGCATGGGATGCTTTTGACAGAATATTGAATGAAAAAAGAAGTGGCATACCTGTTGTAAATGCGTTTGATATGACTGGCGGTAAAG
>JANOFP010000478.1:0-11431 GCA_031413675.1 Bacteroidota bacterium | reverse complement strand
TTAGGAATTTTTCTTACAAGCCAATACAATAAGGTTCAGATACCAATCATATTTTTTGGGTAGTATTTTAGAAAGTGATAAACCAAAAAAATTAATTAAAAAAGAAATGGTTGGTTGAGTTACTCTTCCAAAGGGTCTTGTTTTTGGAATGATATGGTTATGCCAATACGTTAACCACATTTGTGTGAGTGTTTCAATAAAATGAGAGCTTCTGTCCAAAGCCAGTATTTCAAAATTATTTCTTTCAAGCAATGCCCGCATGCCGAAAGATGTATATCTGCCAAAATCAACAGGGACCTCATGTTCATTCCACACAAAAGGACAAGTTATTAATATTTTACCTCCTGGTTTTAACACTCTATTTAATTCCTTCAAAATATTTTCAAGATTAAAAATATGTTCGAAAACCTCGCTGGTGATAATGGCATCAAACGTATTATCTGCAAATGGCAACGATATTCCATCATAATAAATATCTATTTGTTCGTTGCTGTGGCTATGCCCTTCACCCGCATAATCAACTCCGATATATTCATCGGCATTAACAACAAGCGATTTATAAGGCTTAGAGCCACACCCGAAATCCATCACTTTTCCTTTCAACTCCGGAGCATATTTTTTAATGCCCCGGTAAATTCTGCTTCGGATAATATATGCCGGATGAAAAATAGTTGGATTAAAATTTTTATCTACTTTTTGCTGCATTCAATTTTTTATTAGCTGATTAAAAAATGAATATCATTTTTTTTCATAAACTGCAACGATGCACTTGCCCTGAAAAAAAAGACGTAAAGGGGCTAGTAATCTATTTGTAATGCCCGGATGAATTTTTTTATAGAATTTTATTAATTTTTCTTTCCCCGTATTTTTTAAATACGATTGCATAAAAACATTACGGTTATACAAGGGTTCCACATAAATGCCAGTTGTAGTTACAGGGAAAAATTCAGGAAGCGAGTTAAATGTTTCTTTATTCCAAAGCCCCGAGTGATGCGGAGGCAGATTGAGTGTATGCATTTTATCGTATTTCAAAAAATAAGGGTTGTTATTCGGTACAGCAAAAATTAATTTACCGCCAGGCTTTAAAGCTTTGCAACAGCCATCAATAAAACTTTTTATGTCATAAATATGCTCCAGCACCTGAAAAGCACAAACAACATCATATTTTTCTGGGTTTTTATTTGAGTGCTCTTCAATTAATTCATTGATTGCATTTAATTTTTTTTCATGGCAAACTGCGATTGCTTTAGGGTTTAACTCCAACCCTACTGCCTGAATACCTGAATCAGAAAGATTTTTTAAAAAGAATCCTAAACCACAACCTACTTCCAGTACGGAATCGGTTTGCCTAATATATTTTTTTGCGGTTAGATGTTCCCAATGAATTTGGTTATAATAGAAGCTTTTTTTTTGAAGTTCCTCGTAAAAATTTGCATCCCCAAATATAGTAGCAGGATAATAAAACCGATACCCACTATCCTTACATTGAAGTACCTGAACAAATTCAATATCTTTAAAAAATTCACCTGTTTCCATTTGAAGATTATTTCTGTACAAATCAATAATTTCTTTTGCTGGAATTTTATCAATCTCTTCTACATTTTCGGAATAGGTAACAGGGCTTTTCATTTTTCTTTATTTATTATTAAACTGTTTAAAAAATCATTCCTCCCAGGCACTTAAATATTTTTGTGCCGTCTGAATATGACCATGATTTTGCTCTACAAAAGACCTGCCCTTAAAACCAATTTCTGAAAGTTGGTTTCGGTTTGCGATTAGATATTCAAGTTTATTTTTTAAATCATCGCTTTTCGGTGTTATATTGAAATAAGGCACTTCAGAAAATCCTTTGGCAGTTAATGCATCTTGCTCGGCACCTGTTAGAACTGCTTTACACATTGCCATGCCCTGCAGGGCTGCCATACCTATATCATAGGAATTTATCTGATCAACTAAAATATTTGCTTCCGATAATTTTTTTACATACTCTGTATTTGAAACTTCTTTTACAAATATCAGTTCAACATCGTTTGGATATTTTTCCTTTAACGTTTCCAGTACACTAACTATTAATTCTGATCCTTTAAAAAATTCCCTGCCGGTAGATATGCCGTGAAAAAATTTGATTTTCCCTTTTACGGCATTGTCTTTATAGTCAAGTTTATGGAAATTGATAGATAAGGGTATAATGCTTCTGCATTTCTTATTTCCCAGAAATTGATACGGCATATAATAATCATACCCAACCGGTATAATACCATCAAAATATTTTAAAAAAGAGTTTTCCTTTTTTACAAATTCCTCTTCTTCCCAATGAAATGGTTTATTCTTATTTTCTTCATGCACATAATAGTCTTTGATCATATTTTCCTGAATACTATAGCCATATTTTTCCGTGGCGCCTTCCCGGTAAGCTTTAAAATAAGCAACATCAGCACAACAGGCGGCATAAAATATTTTCCGGTTAAAGAGTTTGAGCATTTCAAAAAGAATACGATCTGCATACCTGCCATAAAAAAGGCGGGGAGTTACAAACTGTACAACATCGCTTTTGAAATGTTTGCTTGCTTTGGAATACATTTTAAGCAATTGCAAATAATCTTTTACTTTATTCCCGGAATGAGTAAATGCCAGATCAATATCCCGTTCATGATTCCGGGCAAAATCTCCACCCGATGCAAGCGTTGCTTCCACACCTAATTCACGAAGGCCATCCCGCAGATTTAGTTGAAACGCACTATAATCACCAACTAAAAAAACTTTTTTTATACTCATTCCCTTATGCTGCTATTCTATCTGGATTATTTTATTGCAAATCTGATAGTGATTAAAACAAATACACACTGCACTTAAATATTTTTTGCAACTAATGTTTTTCTGAAAATAAAAATAACTACAATAAAGTACAATGTATAGTTCAGCGCATAGGCATATACACTCCCTGGCAATCCCATAGCATCCACACCCATTCTTGCAAACAGTACATAGCTGACATTAAAAATTATTTCTGTAATTATAAAAGTCCGCAGCATTGCCTTTGCCCAAAATAAAAAAGCAATAAGCCATGCTGCCATTTTAAAAAAATCACCAACCATCTGCAGGGCAAACAATTCCCGCATGGCTTCAAATTTTTGTGTAAATAATAAATGGATTAATATATCTCTCGTTAAAAAAATAGTAAGGCAAACCAATGCCAATGGCGGTAAAACAATTTTCATTGTTTTAATTATCTCCTGCTTTAAATGAAAATTTTCTTTAAGCTCTGAAAGCCGTGGCAAATAAAAAGTGCTGATGCTGGTGGTAATAAAAACCAGATACATGCCTGAAATACGATTCATAGCTTCCCACAACCCGGCACTGTCCATTGAGATGCGATCGGCAATATAACTCCGTACAGCAATCTGGCTCAGAGGTACCAAAATTACAGACGTCAATGCCATAATTGTAAACTTGCCTAATTTTTTGAGTGTTTGAGTATCTGTTTTTGCAAAAGAAAAAATGGAACTGAACCAATGTTCTTTCCGGATAAAAAATAAGGTGATTGCAATAATGACTGATTGTGATACTACACAATTTAATAAAGCGCCATAAACACCAAATTGTAAAACAAGGATGATTGACAAAATCAGGCCTGCAATACTACTGGCAACATTTACTATTACAAATTTTTTAAACGCTTTGAATCCATTCAAAATACTTATAAATAATGTATTGAATGAATACAGCCCAATCGAAACACCAAACAACAGGATAATTGAATTGTACTGATTGGTTTTAAAAATAGAAGACCCGATATACTTATAAAAAAGAATAACCAGCAGGCTCATAATGATAGTGCTGACCAGCGTTATTCTAACTGAGTTAACAATAATTCGCTTTTGTTTTTCAGGTTCATCGTAATGCTCCGCTATGTATTTAGTTACTCCCTGCCCTACGCATCCGGTTCCCAGAGTGCCAATCAGGGTAATGCTATTAATAAATTGCCCTACCAATGCAATACCTGATGGCCCGATGATTTGTGCTACCACCTTAATTGAAACAAAGCCGGTAATCATTCTGATGAGCGTAGAAACAGCCGACCATGCAGAAACTTTTACAAAATCTGTTTTGATGGCCTTGAAAATCTGTGTGGTAAATTTTTGAATCATTCTTTTTCTTAAAAGAAATTTTTTATTACTGATGCTACTTTTTCAACCGTGGGTTGTTGCATGCCGGGCCAAAGCGGAATACTTACTACTGTATCTGAAATTCTTTCTGCCAGGGGGAAATCGTCTTTTTTAAAATTCATATCACGGCATGCTTCCTGCAGATGTGGGGGAACCGGGTAATGAATCAATGTACCAATTTCATTTTTATGCAGGTGCTCCTGCAATGCATCTCTTTTTCCAGTGCGTATTACATATAAGTGATACACATGTGTTGCTCCCGGGGCTATAGCAGGTAAAATTAAATCCCCTACCCCTTTCAATGCTTCATCATACCAACTTGCTATTTGCTGCCTTTCTTTTGTCCAGCTATCCAGGTATTTCAATTTTACACTGAGCAATGCTGCCTGCAATTCATCGAGCCGCATATTATATCCAATTACTTCGTTGTAATATTTTTTTTGTGAACCGTAGTTTCTTTTCACTTTTATATTTTCTGCCAATTGAGAATCATTGGTTGTTACTGCACCTGCATCTCCCAATGCACCCAGGTTTTTTCCGGGATAAAAACTTGTTCCGTTAACATGGCCAAAACTTCCTGCCAGTTGACCCTGGTGTGATGAACCCTGTGACTGTGCGTTATCCTCTATTACAAATAATTTATGTTTCGTTGCGATGGACATGATCTCTTTCATTTCACAGCATTGCCCGTATAAATGCACCGGTATGATAGCTTTTGTTTTAGCATTAATTGCTGCTTCGATTTTCGCCGGATCAATATTCATTGTGTCAGCATTGGGCTCTACTAAAACAGGTTTAGCACCAACATAAGTGACTGCCAGTAATGTTGCGATATAGGTATTGGATGGAACAATGACTTCATCGCCATTGCCAATACCCAATACTTTCAAACTTAAAAACAATGCATCAAGGCCATTGCTTACACCCACACAATGCTTCACCTGGTTGTATGCAGCATATTCTTTTTCAAATTGCTTCACATAGTCCCCGAGTATATACCACTTGCTTTCAAAAACATTTTGAAAGGCCTGCGTCATTTCTGACCGGATACGATCGTTGGTAGCATCGAATGATAAAAATGGAATTTTCATTGTCGCTCTAATCCGTTTGGTACTTTATTGTATTTCATACCTTCTTCATTTTCCCAAACATCTGGCGATACTTGTTTTAATTTTCTTCCTTGTTCATCTACCCATCCCTGAACCCGTGCAGGGTTTCCATATACCAGTGCATGATTGGGAATATTACGGGTAACCACACTGGCTATGCCTGTCATTGCATAATTACCAACCGTAACTCCGGCGAGTATAGTTGTATTAGCGCCGATTGATGCTCCTTTCTTTATTGTGGTAATTGGATATTCAGTTCTTTGTTTGCTCCTCGGTCGGAGATCGTTGGTGAAAACAACATTGGGCCCGAGAAAAACATCATCTTCAATGCGAATTGCATCCCAGATAAATATTCCACTTTTCACCGTAACATTATTTCCGATTACAACATCGTTTTCAATAAATGTATGACAATTGATATTGCAGTTTTTTCCGATTACAGCGCCGGGAAGAATAACAGCAAACTGCCACACAGTAGTTCCGTCCCCGATTTTGATTGATTGCACATCAGCCGATGGATGAATTTTCATGACTGCTGAATTAATGATTGATAAATTGAATATTCCCGTACATAATCTGCTTCATTATAAAGTTCAGATGCCAATACGAGACAAATAGACCCGGAAGAAAAATTAATTTCAGAAGCCCAAATCATTGGTGGAATATGAAGAGCCTGGTAAGAACGGTTTAACAGGATTTGCTGTATCGTTTTTCCATCATCCAGTAATATTTCAAAACTTCCGCTTGCTGCTATCAATATTTGATGGCATTCCTTATGTGCATGCGCCCCGCGGGATTCCCCACCTGGCACATCATAGAGATAAAAAATTCTTTTTACATCAAATGGAATTTCTACCGAATTATGCACCGGCGTTATATTGCCTGCCCTGTTTTTAATACGGGGCAGGGTAAGCATAGTGCAATCTGCAACTGTAGGTAACTTTAATTTCATTTTATCAAACTGCTGAAACTGCTGAAATCACGGATATATTCTTCTTCATTATAAGATTGATCAGCCACTATCAGTGCCAATGAATTGGTTGAAAAGTTTTCCATCTGACGCCATATCATCCGGGGAACATATAAACCATAGTATGACCTGTTCAATGTAAATTTTTTTTCTTCTTTTCCATCATTCAGCACTACATCAAAACTTCCTGATAAGGCAACAATAAATTCCTGTAATGATTTATAGGCATGTCCGCCTCTTATTTCACCACCCGGCACATCATAAATCCAGTAGGTTCTTGCAATCGTAAAAGGAATTTGTTGTTCATTTTCAAAAAAAGAAAGATTGCCTCTTTCATCCGGCACTTTGGGTAATTGAATAATTTTTACCTGCTCCAGACTCATTTAATCAATTTTCAATTTCATCATCATTTTAAAATGTCAATTCCTTTTTCCAAATCTCTTCTTCCGATAATGATTTGAAATATTCCAGCGTTTTTTTTAGTCCATCGGCACGGGATACGCCGGGCACCCAACCCAACAATGTTCTTGCCCGTGTAATATCGGGTTGCCTTTGCTTAGGATCATCAACCGGCAGTGGTTTATAAATTATTTTATTTTTTACACCTGTCAGTTTCAGTATTTCTTCTGCAAAATCTTTCAAACTTATTTCATCAGGGTTGCCAATATTAAGCGGTTGAGTGTAATTGCTTAACAACAACCGGTAAATGCCTTCTACTAAATCATCAACATAACAGAAACTTCTTGTTTGGCTGCCATCACCAAATACGGTCAGGTCTTCACCTCTTAATACCTGACCAATAAAAGCAGGCAATGCCCTTCCATCATTTAACCGCATCCGGGGACCATAGGTATTAAATATTCTTACAATTCTTGTATCTACACCATGATAAGTATGGTATGCCATAGTCATTGCTTCCTGAAAACGCTTTGCTTCGTCATACACACCGCGGGGTCCAACCGGATTGACATTGCCCCAGTAATCTTCGTTCTGCGGATGTACCAGCGGATCTCCATACACTTCGCTGGTGCTGGCAACTAATATTCTAGCTTTTTTACTAAGTGCCAGCCCCAAACAATTATGTGTACCGAGACTTCCAACTTTCAGAGTTTGAATTGGAATTTTTAAATAATCAATCGGGCTGGCAGGAGAAGCAAAATGAAGAATGAAATCCAACTTGCCGGGTATATGAATAAACTTACTTACATCATGATGGTAAAATGTAAATTGTTTTAACGGAAATAAATGCTCAATATTTTTCAGGTTACCGGTGATCAGGTTATCCATGCCCATGACTTCATAACCCTCTTTGATAAACCTGTCACAAAGATGAGAGCCTAGAAAACCCGCTGCTCCTGTTATGAGTACTCTGTTCATAAAATTAGTTTAGCTGTTTCTACCCACGGCGAAATATTGAAACCCTTTAGCCGTAACTTCTGAAGGTTCAAATAAATTTCTACCATCAAAAATTACAGGCGCAGTAAGCAATGATTTTATTTTTTCAAAATCAGGAGTCCTGAAAACATTCCATTCAGTAATGATTAACAAAGCATCTGCCTGATGCAAACAATCATACATACTTCTTGAAAAACTGATTTTGGCCTGACCGTTAAAATATTTTTTTGCATTTTCAATTGCTTCCGGATCATAAGCCACAACCGTTGCACCTGCACTCATCAATTCTTCGGCAATATATAAAGCTGGTGCTTCCCGAATATCATCGGTATTGGGTTTAAAGGCAATGCCCCACAATGCAATTTTTTTTCCGGTAAGGTTATTTTTAAAATGCTTTTTTATTTTTTTAAAAAAAAGTTCACGTTGCAAATTGTTTACTTCCATTACCGATTTTAAAATCTTAAAATCGTATTGCAGTTCATTTGCCATAAAAGAAAGGGCTTTCACATCTTTGGGGAAACAGCTTCCTCCATAACCGATACCAGGAAATAAAAAACGTTTACCAATTCTGTTATCACTACCAATACCCCGCCTCACCATTTCTACATCAGCTCCTGCTTTTTCGCACAAATTGGCAATCTCATTCATAAAAGATATGCGCATTGCCAAATAACTGTTAGCTGCATATTTTGTCATCTCAGCACTTGACTCATCCATAAAAAGTACAGGGTTACCCTGCCGTACAAATGGCGCATACAATTCTGCCATTATATGTTTTGCTTTTTCTGATGTGGTACCAATAACAATACGATCGGGTTTCATAAAATCTTCAACCGCTACACCCTCTCTTAAAAATTCAGGGTTGCTTACCACATCAAAATCGGATTTGCAATTTTCCGCAATCTGTTCTCTTACTTTTTCTGCTGTACCTACCGGCACAGTGCTTTTATCAACAATTACCTTATAAGAAGTTATTATTTTTCCCAACTCATTTGATACCCCTAATATATATTTTAAATCTGCGGACCCATCTTCACCAGGAGGTGTGGGTAATGCAAGAAAAATAATATCTGTTTTATCAACTGCTTCTTTTAATGATGTGGTAAAATGCAGACGGCCTTCCTTGATATTTCGGTGAAAAAAAGTTTCAAGCCCGGGTTCAAAAATAGTAATTTGACCACTGTTGAGTTTATCAACTTTGTTCATATCAATATCAACACAAAAAACAGTGTGCCCTGTTTCGGCAAGACAAGTACCGGTAACTAACCCTACATACCCGGTTCCTACTACAGAAATATTCATGGACTCTTAGATGTTTTTAAATTTTTGTTACGGGTAATGGAAGAATTTAAGAAACTAGTTTTTTAAGATATTCTCCATAACCGCTTTTAGAATATTGTTCCGACAGAAGCATCAATTGATTATCATCAATAAAACCATGTCGCCAGGCTACTTCTTCTATACATCCTACTTTCATTGCTTGCCGTTTTTCTATCACTCTTACAAATTCTGCAGCTTCATTCAGCGAGTCAAATGTTCCGGTATCTAACCAGGCAGTGCCTCTATCGAGCATTGCAACTTTTAATTTTCGTTTTTTTAAATATTCTTTATTTAAATCAGTAATCTCGTATTCTCCTCTTTTTGAAGGTTGGAGATTTTTTGCAATAGCCACCACATCATTATCGTAAAAATAAAGACCGGGTATTGCAAAATCTGATTTTGGTTCAGTTGGTTTTTCTTCTATGGATAGCACATTCATCTTTTCATCAAACTCCACCACACCATACCGCTGTGGATCGCTTACCTGGTAGGCGAAAACACAACCTCCTTCCACATCATTCATTGAGCGGAGCAATTTTCCCAAACCCGAACCAAAGAAAATATTATCGCCTAGTATCAAAGCCACTTTATCTTCTCCAATAAAAGATTCACCAATAACAAATGCCTGTGCTAGTCCGTTTGGTATTTCTTGTATTGCATATTCAAATTTGCAACCCAGCTGACTTCCATCATCCAATAATCTTTTAAATGCTGCATTATCTTCGGGAGTAGTGATGATTAAAATTTCTTTTATACCAGCCATCATTAAAATAGAAAGCGGATAATAAATCATGGGCTTGTCATAAACCGGCATCAACTGTTTTGAAACAGCTTTGGTGATTGGATACAATCTTGTTCCACTTCCCCCTGCAAGTATGATTCCTTTCATAAATTAATTTTTATGATATTGTTCATTGTAATAATGCTGATACTCCCCAGAAGTTACATGCTTCAGCCATTCTGTATTTTGCAAATACCAGTCTATTGTTTGTGAAAGTCCCTCTTCAAATGTTACAGAAGGTTTCCAACCGAGTTCGCTACTTATTTTTGTTGCATCGATTGCATATCGACGGTCATGTCCCGGCCTGTCTTTGATATATGTAATCAATTGTTCGCTTGTACCAGCAGCATTACCCAATTTTTCATCCATTTGTTTGCAAAGGAGTTTAACCAGGTCAATATTTTTCCATTCATTGAACCCGCCGATATTATAGGTTTCTCCGTTTTTCCCTTTATGAAAAACCAGGTCAATAGCTTCAGCATGATCTTTTACAAACAACCAGTCCCTTGTGTATAAACCATCGCCATAAACCGGCAGTGGTTTTTTATTGATTATGTTATTGATAAAAAGTGGAATCAGTTTTTCCGGAAAATGATTGGGCCCGTAATTGTTTGAACAATTGGTAATGATTGCAGGCAGGTGATATGTTTCGCTGTATGCTCTAACAAAATGATCGGATGATGCTTTGGAAGCAGAGTACGGCGAATTGGGAGCATACGGAGTTTGTTCTGTGAAGAAACCAGTTTCGCCCAAAGCACCATATACTTCATCAGTTGATACCTGGTAAAAACGTTTGCCTTCGAAATTATTTTTCTCCAAAGGAGTCTGCGACCAGAAATGTTTTGCTGTGTTTAAAAGATTTACGGTACCTATCACATTCGTATAAACAAAATCGAGTGGTGAAATAATAGAACGATCCACATGACTTTCAGCAGCAAGATGAATAATACCATCGGGCTGATGTAAAAGAAATATTCTTTCTAAATCATCTGTATTGAGAATATTGGCTTTTTCAAAAAAATAATTTGGTGCATCTTCAATGTCTTTCAGGTTTTCAAGGTTGCCAGCATAAGTTAAAGCATCTAAATTGATGATTTTATAATCAGGATATTTATTAACAAATAACCGCACCACATGTGAACCAATAAAGCCTGCTCCGCCAGTGATAATGATTGTTCTTTTCATTCTTAAATAAGATTTTGGCACTTAACTGAGCCAATGAAGATTTTCTTTATACCAATCAAAAGTTTTTTTCAATCCAACTGCTACCGATATTTCAGGATTATATGTTATTAAATCTTTTGCTTTTGATATATCGGCAAGGCTGTGTTTTACATCTCCAATTCTGTCGGCACCATGAATAGCTTCTAAATTACTATTGGCGATGTTTTTTAAATGACCAAACAGTTCATTCAAAGAAGTTTGCTGCCCGTAAGCAATATTATAAACCTGATTAGCCGCATTTTTATTTTCAGTAAACAGGGCTTTTATATTTGCCTGTACTGCATTTGCAACATAGGTAAAGTCGCGGCTATGTTCACCATCTCCATTTATAACCGGCGGTTTATTTTCAATAATTGCTTTTACAAAAAGGGGAATAACTGCTGCATACGGGCCCTGTGGATTTTGCCGGGGGCCGAATACATTAAAATACCGCAACCCAATTATTTCCGCCAAATACACGGCGGAC
>JANOFP010000477.1:0-8334 GCA_031413675.1 Bacteroidota bacterium | reverse complement strand
TAAAGAAAGAGCTAAATTGTAATTGCCTGTAAGTTTACCTAATCAACTGTTCTATTTCTTTTATAACAGGGTCTAACGATTGAGAATTATTATTGAGTATAATTATTGTTTTATTTTTTCCTAAATACCGAAGTATCTGTGTTCTATATCCCGGGTTATCTCCATTATGCATCACAATTTTTCCAAGTAAAGAATCTGTTCTTAACATCCAGCCAAAACCATAGTTGGAAAAATGGCCATCATTTAATTTCATTGGGGTAAATGCCTCCTGCAATGTTGGTTGCTTAACTAATTTGTTTGTATATAAAGCCCGATCCCATTTCAATAAATCAACAGCAGTGGAACTAATGCGGCCGGGACCTTTTCGATTACCTAACCAAATAGTATAATCTGATGACGGGAATGAATCGGCACGGACATATTTATCTCTTTCTTTTACATAAATATGCCCAATGGCAAAATTGGTAGTTGCCTTCTTTTCTTCCAGTGTTCTTATATCTGTGCTTCTCATTTTTATTTTTTTGAAAATCCATTTACGGCACAGTTGTATAAAATCATTACCACTTGCTTTTTCAGCGATGCTTGCCAGTAATAAATAGCCCGTGTTGCTGTAAGTATATTTTTCTCCTGGTTCAAATAATTTTGGCGGAGCATATTTATTTAAATACTCAATACAATCTACATTACCTGCCACTTTTGATTTATCCCAATATTTATCCATGATATCCTGGTAATCCGGCAAGCCACTGGTGTGAGTTAGCAGTTGGCGAATCGTAATCCCTTTGTATGGAATCTCAAGATATTTGTCAACCAGGTCATCATAATTCAATTTCCTTTTTTCTTTCAACATCATAATGATCATGGCGGTGAATTGTTTTGATACGGATGCCAGTTCAAAGATGTCTGATGTTTGCAAAGGAATTTGATTTGCAAACTCACGATAACCATATGATTTATGAAATAACAGATTTCCTTTTTCAGCAACAAGTACAACACCGCTGAAATCTTTTTGTGCACCGAAAAGGCTATCAATCTGTTTTTCCTGTGCTAATGCGCTTAAGGGAGCAATAGTAAAGAGTAATAGAAATTTCAGCATAAGTAAATTTTAGTTTTTCTCTTATCATGTAAAAAACAATGAACCACATAGGCACACAGAAACATAGGTTTTCACATAGGGTTCAAAAAGTTTTCTATGTGTGTATTTCTATGTGCCTTTGATTCTATGTGGTTCAGAAAAAAATCTTTTGATGTTGCTTATTTTCCCTTCACAGCTTCCCAACCTTCTTTTTGCTTAGTCCAGGTAAGGCCGGTGTAAGAAAGTTTTACTGAGCCACCATTTTGTATTGTGAATTGATATTTTGATTCACATCCATAATCTTCAAAGGTGTTATTACCGGAATACTCCAATGGATAACCTCCGTTGATACTTCCAGCATCTTTAATCCAGAGCATACCATCTTTTTTATATAGTTCTTCATTCTTCTTAGTATCTGCTCTTGTGTATGCGCCAGCTAACCTGTCTATCACTGCAGCATCAGCAGGTAATTTTTCCATCATGGTAATATTAAATAAAACCTGCTTGCCACCATCATCATCATTTTTTATATCCAGTATTCTTCTTTTTGCTGCAGGAGATGATGCGGAGGGGTCTTTAGAAACATTTTTATCGCCGGTGAAATATAATTGTGTAATCAGGGTTTGATAACCTGTAGCAGAAATTAATAAATGAAAATGTGCGGGGCGTACTGTTCCATTTCCAACATCATACGGCACGGGTAATATAGTTTTAAAACTATAATTGCCTTTGTCATCACAATATGTTTTTGCACGGTATTTAAAATCAGGAGATTCATTATCATATACACCTGCGCCATCACAATGCCACAGTTCAACACAAGCACCCTTCAAAGCTGTTTTGCAATCTTTATGTTTTACCTGTCCTGTTAATACAACCAGTTGTCCCGTATCATTTTTTATCCGCATATCACTGCGCACCGGTGCATTGGGCCGATAAAAAGGACCAAGGATATCGGTGGTGGTTTCGCAGTCCCCTTCATAATTTTTTCCGTTGAAGCGAATAAAACCTGCTGCGCTGACAACCATAGCCGTGAGTGCGGTGTTTTTGATAAATGTGCGTCTTTGCATAAAAGTTTTTAATCGTTGAAAAAATATTTTGTTTCAAAAAGTAACCGGGTATTGAATGTACGATTTTTTATTCCAGGTGATATTCTTTTTTAATTAAAAGCATTAACTCTTTTGCACGTTGCAGCATTTGTGCAATAGCATCACTTTGTTTTGTCCGGCTGCCAAAAAGGTATTGGGCATTTACAAGAAATTTATTGATAACAACAGGATCGTTAGTCATCAATTTAAGGCTTTTATCATCCGGTACTTTTCTTTCTATTCTTATTCTATAAAGTATTTCAGCATCAAATAAATTTCCGACTTCCTTCCAATAATCCGAAATCATGTTCAGAATAAAATTATTCTGCGATAAAATTTCGTCCAATAATAAATAATAAGAAGATACATTTTCAGCAACCCTCTGTTTGCTGATCAAGCGCAATAAGCCGGAATTTTTCATTTGAGTAAATGTGCGTTGATTCGGGTATACAATATTTGTGTTTATAGTTAAAACCCGTGTATAAAAATAAATTTTACCAAGATGAACATTCCTGTCCGGACTTTTCAATAACCGCATCAAAGAGTCAATATACCTGGTAAATTCAATACCCGATTTTTCATACGCTACGTATATAACTGTATCTGATTTCAAGTCATCGTATAAATTTTTTATATATACTTTCTCTCGGTCACTTTCTATCTTATGCTCCAGCTGATACTCTGCCAAAAATCCGCAGAACACTGCAAGGAACAGCATTAAAAACTCCCAGAAATAATGTGTCCATTTTTTTCTTGCTGTATGTGAGTGTGTATGTACTTCCATAAAGTATTTTTATTTCAGACGATATTCTTTTTTGATTAACTCAATAAGTTTTTGTGCCGCTATGTTTCTTTCGTTCCCAATCTTTTCTGCTAGTAAAAATGCGCCGTATAGATATTGTGCCGTGGTCGCTAACTCGTTTAGTACCGTCCTGTCTTCTGTTAATAAATCAGATGAAACGGCATGCTGCTCCTTTTTCTCTTTTATTATTTTCAACAGTAATTCGGCATCAAATACCTTTCCCATTTCTTTTCCAAAATCTGAACCCCAGGTAAAAGCTGCATCGTTATATTTTTTTAAATCTATCACCGAGTAATAGTAAAGAGAAACACTATTGGCTACTTGTCTATTCCTGATAAGCCGCAAAGTGCCAGAGCTTTTCATTTCTTCGTAAGTGCGGTCCGTCGTGTAAAGAGCTTTATATTTAGGCAATATCATCCTTGCCGTAAAGGCAAGTTTAGCAATATGCTGTTTTCTTTCGGGGCTTTTTATAAGTAGTATCAGCGTATCAATTGAGTTAAACAGAACTTTGTTATTTTTTGTATAATCACTATAAATGGCTGTGTCGGCTTTTAAATCTTCCAGCAGATTTTGAGCATAAATTTTTTCTTTGTCTCTTTCTATCTTATGTTCCAGTTGGTACTCTGCCAAAAACCCGCAGAACACAGCGAGGAACAACATGAGAAACTCCCAGAAATAATGTGTCCATTTTTTACGAGGTGTATGTGAATGAGCATGTACTTCCATAAATAGATTATTTCAGATGATATACTGTTATAATATTCTCCATTAGTTTTTGAGCTTGTATTAATAATTCTTCTGACCTGATTAATTGGGCTTGGTGTACCCGTTTAAAGTATTGAACGGCGCCAATAAATTCATTAAGCAGATCAGCGTTTTTGGAATATAAAGCTGGATTGCTTTTGGGAATACTGATTTTGTCAGATGAAATCATCTCATGAAATATTTTTGTTTGAAAGAGTTTCCTGGCCAGTATCCTGTACTCTGCCCTTATTTCCACTTCATCACCCATTTCAAATAACACATTTCTCATTTTCTGGTCGTAAGCCATAATGCTTTTAGAAATAGAATTAGTACGAATCAAACGGAGATTGCCCGAGCTTTTTAATTGCTGAATGGTTCCATCGTTAGGAAATATATTGGCAGGGGGAGAGACACTCCGTCCAAAATAGTAAATTTCGTTTCTGTTTTCATTTACAGAGGGACTACTCAATAGTTTTACAAGTGAATCAATCATCATAATCCTTTCCTGCCGTTGCTGAATATTAGTTCTAAGCATAACCGTGTCTGACTTCAAATCATCTACCATAGACTTCATAAACTGTTTCTCCCGGTCTTTTTCAATCTTATGCTCCAGTTGGTACTCTGCCAGAAATCCGCAGAATACAGCGAGAAACAACATTAAAAACTCCCAGAAATAATGTGTCCATTTTTTTCTTGCAGTATGAGTATGTGCATGTACTTCCATGTCTGATTAAATATTTTAAGGTAAATAACTAATCACATGATTTATTCCAGGTGATATTTTTTATTTAAAAGAGATAAAAGCTTTTCAGCCTGCACTAAAAGTAATTTTATATCCCGTCGTATGCCCTTATTCAGCGCCTTCATATTAAATAGTTTGTAATTGTAAAAATCAAGATCCTTTTTCTCAAAAGGTAATAAAGCCGGGTTTTCACCCGTCAGTCTGCGGGGATTGTTATCTGCATCCAGCATCGTATCAAAAATAAGGGCATTAAAGATGTGAGGCGCTACTGATCTGTAATCCTGAATCAACGTTTCCTCTACTTCTCCCTGGCGTAAAGCACTTCTGATAGTTACATCATATTTTGCAATGCTATCCGCAATAGCCCGGTTACGAATAAGCCTGAAGGCACCGGAGTTTTTTAGTTGTTGCAGAGTGCCATCATTAGGAATTAACCGGATAGTCAGTGTACGGGCCGCAGCTACTGCAAGAAAATATAATTCTTTAGAGTGTAAAGATGGACTAGCACTATTCAATAAAAGCAAAATAGAGTCCTGACTTATTTCCCGGTTGTTTCGTGCCAATAAAATACGGTGAAAACTTGCAGTATCCGCTTTAATGTCATAAAATAAAGAACGGATAAATTGTTTTTCTCTGTCCTTCTCAATTTTATGCTCTAACTGATACTCTGCAAGAAACCCGCAGAACACAGCGAGAAACAACATCAAAAACTCCCAGAAATAATGTGTCCATTTTTTACGGGCAGTGTGAGAGTGGGCATGTACTTCCATTTATATTTATATTAAGGAATTTATTTATCGGACAAGGTATTTAAAAACTTCATTGCTTTTTTACAAATCAATGTTGAACCTTCTGCGGGTCGTTTTACTTTAAACGACGGAATGCCTGCATCTAAAATTTCGAAAAGCGTTTTTTCTTTTATATAGGGTTTCACCTGATCATTTACCGATGCAAGGATTAGCTGGTTTTTTCTGCTTAGTAAAAGCATAAAAATAAAAGGTTTGTTTGTACTGTCGGCTACAAATTGATTTACCAGGTTATCTGCATAAGCTCCATGTGATACATCCAATGTGTCTGTATTTATCAACACAATTCTCCCCGTACTTCTTCTGTACTCCTGCAGCATACTATCCAGTCGGATTAATTCAGAAGGGGTAAATATTTTTTCATGGTCGAACACTAATGTTTTTTGCTCCCGTATAGACGGGACAAGTTGTGCATTTGTAACCCCGGTAAAAAGCAATACAAAGAATAATGCAAAATATTTTTTCATGAAGTTGTATTGATACTATAGTGAAGCTGTCGTATTATTTTTTAATTGTTTTCCGGCCTGCAGCTTTCCCTTTACGGATAATAATTTGTTAGGCGCTGCTTTCAACGAAAGCTCAAACTGTTCCAGTGCTTCATTGGGCCGTTCGTTTTCCAGCAACCATTCACCATACATTTCAAAAGAAGGTTTGACAATGGTAGGCGGGCCAAACGCATAACTGATTTTGGTTTCCATCTCTACTGCTTTTTTCAAAAATTTTTCTGTTTGCTCTTTATCTTTTTTCAACCATGTCCGCATAGCGTTTAATTCCAGCAGCATCACGGTGGCTTGTTCTATATCGAGTGAATTGGGGAGTTCGGCATTGATGCTTCCACAAAGTTTGGTGCCGGTATTGGAAATTCTTTCTTCATCGACCAGTATTTCGCCGGTCAGTTTTGTTACGATGGCATTCAGGCCTGCTTCATCTTTTTTATAATAGAAATTCATGCCATTGGCAAAATGATTCATGGCACGGGTCACAATATTCAGATCATCCATTTTTACTTCTATGCCGTTTACATCCGTTCCATACTCATTTGTTTCTGCAAGGAAAGTTGATTTCTGGTAAATCATATGTTCTCTTGCACGGCCACTACTCAGCTGGTTGTTGAAAAAATGCATACTGTCAAGAATTTTTCTTGCCATCCCGGGTTGTCCTTTTTGTAAATACCCATACTGCAACCAGTGATAAGCATGATAGTTCAGTGCATCATTGGTTAGTTTTTTTCTATGCATTCTTTGTTCCCCGGCATTCCACGAAATGATATTGGAAGCAATTACTTTGTCCCACATACCCAGGGACAGATAAATATGTGTAGGCATATGTAATGCATGACCGGCACTGGGAGCTACACCCGAATAAGTATCGGCGGTGGTTAATGCCTGTGCTGCATGTGCCGGATCATCATATGCATGAATGAGATAATGCAATGCACCGGGATGTTTGGGATTGCTTTTCAAAACTTCTTTGGCAATTTCTGCTGCTTGTTCGTACACCT
The DNA here is from genome assembly GCA_031413675.1 of Bacteroidota bacterium. Lineage (GTDB taxonomy): Bacteria > Bacteroidota > Bacteroidia > Chitinophagales > Chitinophagaceae > VBAR01. Next base: position 1,576 of record JANOFP010000477.1, on the reverse strand, counting down.
CGGTATTGCGGCCCACAGGCACTGAACCTATTAATGCAATGCTATAGAAAGCAGCGATCTCATTATTGCCGGTATTATTTTTATAAAGCTCTCCCATATAAGCAGCAAAACTGCTGTCCCGCTGAATCTTATTGCCGCTGCCATATAATATATGTATGCCCCGCATCAGGTCTTTTTCAAAATCGGTTTTTGCTTTGGCTATTCTTTCATCTGGTGTGGATGCAAGCTCCTTTAGTATAGCGGTTGCTTTTTCATAATTCTGGTAACGCCACAGCGGATGGTTATGCGTCATGGCTTCACCCCAGTAAGCCATAGTAAATTCTTTGTCAATATTGATAGCCTTGCGAAACTCTTCAGCAGCATCTACGTATTCAAAACTATGTAGCAGCAACATTCCTTTTTTAAAAGTTTCCTGTGCTTCGGTTTTTCCGGTTGCTTTGAAATCTATTTCACCCAACATATCGTTCGGTTTTTTTTTGCCGGATGAGCAACTGATGACCGCAAAAATTGCAAACAAGATACAGGATTGAAAAAGTTTGGTAAATAGCATGTCAGTAGGTTTTAGAGAAACTAAATTTACAGAAATAAAAATTAAATGATTTTCGCTATTGTAATCTTGGAGTTCTTATTTCAAGTGATATTCCTTTTGTAAAAAAAATATTATATTTTTTGCTTTTTCATTCAATAATTTCAGCCGCACTTCAATCTGGAAATTGCTGCCTTTAAGCTGGTGAACATAATAAGCAAGGTCAAAGTGATGGTTTTTGTCGTATGACCTTAATGGAGGGTTTTCAAGCGGTCTGTTTATGCCTTCAATGGTCACCATCTTCTCAAAAACAAACGGATTAAATATATGAGATAACAAGGGGTCTGCCTCTCTTCTTTCAATCCGGTCATCTTCCTGGTTATAATAGATATACTCTACTAATTTTTGGTAAGATATCATACTGTCAGCGGCCTGTTCATTTCGTATTAACCTTAATGAACCTGAGTTTTTTAATTGTGTAATAGTTCTGTCATTACTTTGAAACCTTAACCCTCTTACAAAAGTTCTTCCAAAATAATATAACTCATTTTCATGGCCTTTAATTTGCTGGCTGTTTAAGAGAACCAGGAACGAATCCATTGCTTTCATCTTATTTTGCCTGTAAAGGATATTTTGCCTGATGGCTGCTGTATCTGATTTTAAATCTTCTATATACGTCTGTATAAATTTTTTCTCCCGGTCTCTTTCAATTTTATGCTCTAACTGATACTCAGCTAAAAAACCACAGAACACAGCAATGAACAACATTAAAAACACCCAGAAATAATGTGTCCATTTTTTTCGGGCAGTGTGTGAGTGAGCATGTACTTCCATAATAATTTATTTTAGATGATATTCCTTTTTTAACAAAGTCATCAAATTAGTTGCTTTAATGAGAAGCTCTTTGTTTCTTGAAAGTCTGGCCTGATTCATTAACTTATAAAACTGAAGATGATTGTAAAATTCAAATAATTCACTTTCTTTTCCGTCAACAATAACAAAAGTTGATGGGCTTACTTTAAAAATAGAATCAAGCCGCTCCGAATTTTG
>JANOFP010000476.1:0-1760 GCA_031413675.1 Bacteroidota bacterium | reverse complement strand
TCTGCACGGGTTTTCACTTTGTGTGTGCCCTGGCGTTGTGCAGCAAGGTATTGCTTCACGGAAAGATAAATTACATGGTCATTCGGTTCGATACCAAAAACATTTTCTGGTAACTCAACCGTTCTGCCGGTTTTCTTTCCTTTTATATCTAATACTTCTACTTGCATAAAATATTTTTTTTTAGGGGAAATGGGTGAGCCATTTCCCTATCAATTATTTTTGAATTAATACAATTGAACCGATATGACCCGGAACGGAACCACTTATTAATATATAATTCTTTTCAGCAAAAATCTTTACGACTTTCAATCCTTTCATTTTAACTCTGTCACTACCCATACGTCCACCCATTTTCATACCTTTCATTACACGGGCTGCATCCGATGAGTTACCTAATGAACCAGGTGCTCTCTGACGATCGTGCTGACCATGTGATTGCTGACCAACACCATGGAATCCGTGACGTTTTACAACACCCTGAAAACCGCGGCCTTTAGTTGTGCCTACTACTTCAACACTATCGCCTTCAGCGAATATGTCAACTGTAATAGTTTCACCAATATTTTTTTCGATGGAATAATTTCTGAATTCTTTTGAAAACCTTTTAGGAGAGGTTGATGCGTTTGCGAAGTGACCTTTTTCTGCTTGTGTGGAATTTTTTTCTTTTTTATCGCCAAAAGAAAGTTGAATAGCTGTATAGCCGTCATTCTCTTCTGTTCTTACCTGTGTTACAACACAAGGACCTGCTTCAATAATTGTGCAGGCTGTTTGTTTACCGGAGGGATCGAAAATACTTGTCATCCCGAGTTTTTTCCCAATAATACCTTTCATGTTTGTTCAATTTGTGCCTGCAGGATTATTGGGACATGCCTTGGTTAGTGTTTTCACTAACTATACCGATTCGTGAGACACGAACCGGGGCGTCAATCCCCGTTTGCCACCGACCTTTTCCTTTATGGGGAAGTACCGGTAGTAAACAAACCCTGAATGGCTTGTTTTTATGTAAACCCTTTCTCTCTTTAAAAAAGATTAAGAGTTTTTGAGTTGTCAGAGCTCTTTTCTCCGCCAGCTGGCGGATTGAGAGATAACCAATTTTTTTATAAAGAACTTTAGACTAATCCCTCTGTAGGGAAAATATATCTTTTATGCTTTTATTTCAACTTCAACACCACTTGGCAAATCCAATTTGCTCAGTGCATCTACAGTACGGCTTGAAGATGTATAAATATCAAGTAATCGCTTATGAGTAGCAAGCTGAAACTGCTCACGGCTTTTCTTATTTACGTGAGGTGAACGCAGAACGGTAAAAATCTTTTTACGAGTAGGTAACGGAATAGGTCCGGTTACCACTGCACCTGTGCTGCGAACTGTTTTTACGATTTTTTCTGCAGATTTATCTACCAGATTGTGGTCGTAAGATTGCAATTTGATTCTGATTCTTTGAGACATGCTTCAAATCCCAATTTTTTATTGGGAGTGCAAAGGTAAGGGGATGAACCTTAACAGACAAAGTTTTGAAAAATAAATTTTTAGAGTTTATCAACATATGTTGGCATGTAGAAATTGACCGATTTAGTCAATGCTTAAAGTTGGGCTATAGCAAGAATCAAGTCATAAAATCAGTTTCTGAATCTTTTTTGATAGACGAGAATTCTTAAATACATGGAAAAAAGCCAGCAAATCTCCTTCTTTCGAATTGCTATAGGTAGCCAAAGGTAAGAGCTTAAAATATTTGACTTTATTGATCAACAAAGTTGTTC
>JANOFP010000475.1:0-2005 GCA_031413675.1 Bacteroidota bacterium | reverse complement strand
GTATATACATTATATTAAGGTAGTCGGCGAAGAAAAAACTGCCACTGGCATAGGCAAATATGCCAAGTAGTACACCAATCAATGCTGCAGTTCCCGAAGCAAGCCCGTCCAATCCATCTGTTATATTGGCTCCGTTTGATACCGCTGTGATGATAAAGATTACAATGAGTATATAAAGAACCCATGTATAATCTCTCCACGAAGCCGGTAACAGTTTTGAATAATTAAACTCATGATTTTTTACAAAGGGAATAGTAGTGACCGGCGTTTTGGTTTCTACATAGTATTTAGTCTTGCCATTTACTTCCTTCACTATTATTGTTGAATCATTTACCGGGGGTGTTCCGATAAATTCCCGCCATATTTTTACATTACTGTTGAAATAAAGAGTGGCGCCAACAATAACTCCCAATCCTACCTGCCCCAGGATTTTAAACCAGCCGGCCAATCCGTCTTTGTCTCCTTTCTTGTACGCCTCGCCTTTTTGTTGTGCAATTTTTTTAGCTCTTAGTTATAAATAATCATCAATAAAGCCAATGACCCCAAGCCAGATTGTGCTGACGAACATTAACCGGATATATACTTTGTTCAGATCTGCGAGTAATAAAGTGGGAATCAGTATAGCAAGAATGATAATAATACCGCCCATGGTGGGTGTACCTTTTTTGCTTTGCTCACCGGCAAGACCCAGGTCACGGACGCTTTCACCAACTTGTTTCTTTTGTAAAAATTTGATCAGGCTTTTTCCATACACAGCTGATATGATAACCGACAACAACACGGCCAGCAGGATCCGGAAAGTAATGTACTCAAAGAGTCTGCTTCCCGGGAAATAGATTCCCTCTTGTTTAAACCATTGAAATAAATGATACAGCATTGCTGGTTGTTGGTTACTGGTCTGCTTTTATAATTCCGTTTTCCTTATTTATCCAAAACTCCAAACATCTCCCTCACTATTTCTTTATCATCAAAATGATTTCGTACCCCTTTAATCTCCTGGTATTTCTCATGCCCTTTGCCTGCTATCAGGATGATATCTTCCGGTTTTGCCAGGCTAATGGCTGTTTTTATCGCTTCTTTCCTGTCCACTATTGAGATATACTTTCTCTTTGCTGCCACAGGTAATCCTTCCTCCATCTCTTTTATAATCTGTGCCGGATCTTCACTCCTCGGGTTATCGCTTGTGAAAATCACTCTGTCACTATACTCACAGGCTGCTTCTGCCATCACCGGTCTTTTTGTTTTGTCCCTGTCGCCCCCGCATCCTACCACCGTTATCACTGATTCAAATCCTTTTTTTAATTTTTTTATCGTTGCCAGCACATTTAATAAAGCATCTGGTGTATGTGCATAATCCACAATAGCAATCACTTTCTCTTTTGCTGATACGGTATAATCAAATCTCCCTTCAGCTCCTGTCAGCACACTCAGGCATCTCAGCACTTCCTGTTTATCCTCGTTCATGCAAATGGCTGCGCCATATACTGCCAGCAGGTTGTATGCATTGAATTCGCCAATCAGCCTGAAATGCACTTCCTGATCGTTTACCGTCATCACCAAACCACTCAGGCTGTTCTCCAGGATCTTCCCTTTGAAATCAGCGACTGTTTTCAGGCTGTACAAATACTTTCTTCCGTTCGTATTCTGCAGCATCACCGTTCCTCTTTTATCGTCCGCATTGCTGATCGCAAATGCAGTTGATGGTAACGAATCAAAGAAGGACTTCTTCACCCGGATATATTCATCAAATGTTTTATGATAATCCAGGTGGTCATGTGTGATGTTGCTGAAAATGCCGCCTGCATACTGCAAACCAGTTACCCGGTGCTGATGAATGGCATGTGAACTTGTTTCCATGAACACATGACTGCATCCTGCTGAGACCATCTGACTTAATAATTGATTAAGACTAATGACATCCGGTGTGGTATGCGTTGCAGGCACTACTTTGTCTCCAATCTGATTTTCAACAGTGCTCAGCAATCCACATTTATATCCCAATCTT
>JANOFP010000474.1:0-13915 GCA_031413675.1 Bacteroidota bacterium | reverse complement strand
GTTTTGCTAGCTACTTCTTTCACCATTTGTGCACCCATATTTTCAATGGGGTCTTCCAGTTCAATTTCTTTTGCTACCGTTACACCATCTTTAGTAACCTGCGGTGCACCGAATTTTTTTTCAAGTACTACATTACGTCCTTTGGGACCGAGTGTTACTTTAACAGCGTTGGCCAGTATATCCACACCACGCTTCATTCTGTTTCTTGCTTCTATGTCGAAGAAAATTTGTTTTGCCATATTAATTATTTTAAATTTTAAATTGAAAATTTCAAATTGTGCACACTGTCGCTTCCATAAATTTGCAATATGCAATTTGCAATCGCCAGTTATACTATCGCCAGTATATCACTTTCTCTCATAATCAGGTACTCTTCACCTTCGATGGTGATTTCAGTACCGGCATATTTGCCATAAAGAACCGTGTCTCCTGATTTTACAGTTACAGGTTCATCTTTTTTCCCGGGACCGGCAGCCATGATAGTGCCGCGTTGGGGTTTTTCTTTTGCAGTGTCGGGGATGATGATGCCACCTGCAGTTTTTTCTTCAGCTGCTGCGGGCTTCACTATTACCCTGTCATGAAGAGGGGTAACGCTAATCTTCTTTGCCATAGTTTTTATTGATTTTGTTTTTTTAAATTATTAAAACCCAAATTTGTGGGCTTGCCCACCGAAGCAAAGCGTAGGCGGGCGGCGAAGGTACGGCTAATACCGTGCCCTCAATATCCAACCTGAAAAAATTTCAGGTTCTGGGAAATGTTGTCAATTGTTGTTGACAAATTTCGTTTATAATTACCTGTACTGTCAGTTTTTCTACATCCAGAGGTGAATTGGTTAGGGAATGAAATCGATTTGAATTTTCCACTTAATTACTAAAGTGAATTGTAATAGTTGATGGCTTTCACACAATCATCCTCGCTTTTGGGGTTCAGCGCATTTTGTTTCATGTATGCATCCACGATGCTCCATTTATCTTTCAATATTTCCTGTAACAGCTTAGGACTGGGCCTTTGAGAAATAATATTGCCGTCTTTAATAAAGACGTAAATCATATTATCATTAAACACTTTGATTGTTCCGGGTGTATTGTACTGGGTAATATCCTGCTGCGTTTTATGGATATATTTAATAGAAGTTATTTTTCCTTCAGTTAAAACCTGTACAAATTTTTCCTTTTGGATTTTTTCTCCGGTATTAAATCCTTTTTTAAAAACCATTTTAGTTGAAGTATCTCCGCGAAGCGGGAATAATTCTACTACGTCAACATTTGTAATAAATTCATACGTAGTATCTCCTTTCAGATAGAAAAATTGATTTGCAAACGCATCAAACTTAACCAAAACATTTAAATAAACTGTACCGCTTTTATCGGTGATGATGGACGGTTTCCAATCGTCAAACAGAAAAGCACTGCCTTGTATGTTGTCATATATTTTTACCCGGTATGGCAACCCGGATACAGGCTCACGTAAAACTTCCTGGCTTTTTGCAAAATGGATCAGTGCAAATAAGATAGTCGTTGAAAATATTTTTTTCATACTCAAAACTATGAACTAATAATTTTATATGAATCAACTGTGGATAGTAACATTACAATTACTACATTTGCCGTTCAAACAGTTCTTAATTCATGATTAGCAGAAGAAATATCAGGGTGAAGGTGATGCAGACCATATACACCCTGAACTCAATGGAAACTGATACAGAAAAAAAAGGCAGCGATAACTCTCTAATCCTTCTACGCCGTCATTTTGATAATACCCGTTCATTACTCGTTCATTTAATCTGGTACCTCACAGAAATTCCCCGTTATGCGGAAAGATCGGCTCATCATCGTGCTGGTAAACATTTACCAACACAGGAAGATCTGAATGTGAATATTAAGATTGCTGGTAATGAATTTCTCTGGCGCATTTTAAATGACAATGCCCTGAAAGAACAGTTTGCATTGGATAAGCCGCAATTGAAAGCAGATATGGAAATGGTAAAAAAAATTTATCAGGATCTGACACAGCGGGAAGAGTATAAAAAATATATAAGCCTGCAAAACCGAAACCGGGAAGATGAGCGGGTCATCATCGAATTTATTTTAAATGATATGATGCTGGCAAATGAATCATTCACTTCTTTTATGGAAGATCAGTTTACCAATTGGGATGATGATGGTGAAATGCTGATTCAGTTAATGGTAAATTATATAAACAAACCCGGCAATTTCAATTTTAAAGACATGCTGGGTAATGATAAAAGAAAATTTGCCGAAGGCTTGTTAAAAACTGTTCTTGAAAAAAATGATCATTTACAGGAATTGATTGTTCCAAAACTTAAAAACTGGGACAGCGATCGGATTGCACAAATTGATATGATATTGATGAAAATGGGTGTGGCGGAATTTCTTTATTTTGAAACGATTCCACCAAAAGTAACGATCAATGAATGCATTGATTTGGCAAAAGATTATAGTACAGTGCAAAGCGGTCATTTTGTAAACGGGATTTTAGATAATATCCATAAAGAGTTGGTGGAACAGGGGAAGATGAAAAAAGTGGAATATAAGAAAGTCTGAGTAGGAGTTCGTAATTGGGAAGTAGGAAAAACGGGTTGCTGACTTAAGACTGATGACTGTTGACTGTCGGCTCTTGATTGCTATTTGCCGATTGAACATTACATTTGCAACTCAATATTTTTAATTTATGAAAAAACAATTCATTTATAGTTTAGCAGTTTTATTGTTAACTGCATGCAATAGTGGTGACAAAAAAGCCACTGATGCCACTACTATGGTTACAGGTGATACCACAAATCGTGGCAGTATCGTTTCGAACACGAATCCGGATATTACGACTCCGAATATTTCTGACACAAGCAATTTTACAACCGTTGAATGGATTGATAAAATAAACCAAACTTTTCCATCTATTAAAGAAGGTGAAGTTTTAGAAATTCTATATCGTTTTAAAAACACAGGAACTAAACCTTTGGTAGTTCAGGATGTACAAGCAAGTTGTGGATGCACCGTTCCGGAAAAACCAGAAAAACCAATTTTACCCGGAGAAGAAGGATTGATAAAAGCAAAATTTGACAGTAAGGGTAAACCCGGACCGCAAAGCAAAACACTAACGGTAACTGCAAATACCATGAGTGACAAAATACTTACGTTTTCTGTAAATGTAGATAAGGAATAAAAATTTAAACACAAACAAAAAAATCAAACAATGTTTTATTTATTACAGGCAGCAGCAGCACCCGGAGGCGGATACGGAACTTTAATTATGTTAGGTGCCATGATTCTCGTATTCTGGCTATTCTTTATTCGTCCGCAAAGCAAGAGAGCAAAAGAACAGAAGCAATTTATTCTTAATATACAGAAAGGTGAAAAAATTGTAACTATTGCAGGTATTCACGGTACTATTAATAAAGTAAATGAAGATGGTACCATCAATCTTGAAACAAGCCCCGGCAGCTATATCAAAATTGAAAAAAGTGCAATTAGTATGGAGTGGACAAAGAATTTAGGAAAGACGGGTGTGGCGGAAAAGAAGTAAAATCATTCGCTAAGTATTCAGGAATTGGGAATTAGTAATTTGGAATTGGGCAAGCACCTAATCCCTTATACTTAATTCCCAATTACTTTTATTATCTAAATTGAGCGGACATGATAAAAATCGGACTTACAGGTGGAATTGGCAGTGGAAAAACTACCGTAGCACAGATATTTGAAGTGCTGGGTATTCCTGTTTTTTATGCCGATTTTGAGGCAAAGAGAATTATGAATGAAGATGAAGAACTAAAAAAACAAATAATAAAAAATTTTGGTGATGAATCGTATGCCGATGGAAAATTAAATCGTTCTTATCTTGCTTTATTAGTTTTCAGTAATAAGGAAAAATTAAATTTACTCAACTCCCTCACCCACCCTGCCACAATGAAAGCTGGCGAAGACTGGATGAATAAGCAAACAACTTCCTATGCAATACATGAAGCCGCTTTGATCTTTGAAGCCAATGTAAATAAGCGACTGGACTATGTAATTGGTGTTTATTCCCCAGAGCCATTGCGAATAAAAAGAGTAATGGAAAGGGATAACTTAACTTCTGAAGAAATAATGCAGCGAATAAATCAGCAGATGAATGAAGATGAAAAAATGAAATTATGCGATTTTGTTTTGGTAAATGATGAGCAACAACTTTTAATGCCGCAGGTATTGAAGCTGCATGAAAAACTTTTAATTCTTTAAACTGCTTAACCTCTCTAATTCAATTCTGGTTTTCCTTGCATTTTCAATATCGTTTACACTTCCAAATACCTCAACTAATTTTTTCAAAATTCCAGTATTGGTTGGTTCTAATATAAGTCCATCTTTATAAAAAGGAATGGCTTCAATACTTTTATTAAGTTTCAAATGATAGATGTCACCAATTTCCTGAAGAAGTCTGAGTTTTAAGTTCGATCCGGCTTTTATTGCTTGTAGATAATATAGAATGGCATCGGTATAATATTTTTTTGCAAAAAATGCCAACCCAATATTTTCTAAAACAACCGCCGTGGCCGGGCGAAGCATGTTTGCTTTCATATAAGCATCAATCGCTTCATCATTCATTCCCTTACTGTAGTACAATACGCCAAGTTCGTTCCATGCATTGAAATTGGCAGGAGCAATGGTTACAAGCTTTTTGTAAACTTCAATTGCTTCAAGGTCATTTGAATCATCACCATCGGAAAATAATACAAGCCCCAGGTTTTCAAGAAAAGTGGCGTTATTACTATCTAATGCAAGAGCCTGATGATAATACTTTATTGCTTCCGGATAATTTTTATCTTCAAAATACCATACACCTATCCTGTTTAGCAACCTGGCATTTTCCGGTTCAAGGCTGAGGGCTTTTTCATAACTTTTCTTTTCTTCTGATCTGCGTTTTATGCCTTTAAATGCAAGCCCAAGATTTTCATGATACAAAGAAATTTCAGGTTTTATACGAATAGCTTCCTCGTAGTGTTCTATTGCTTTTTCAAAATCATTTCTGGTATAATAAAGAACACCAACATCGTTGTGATTAAAATGACTATCCTTATTAATTTTAAGTGCCCTTTCAAAAAAAACAATTGCTTTATCATTTTTTTGCATGGCTCTGTATAAGATAGCCAGATTTTCGAGGTAAATTTCAGAACCCGGATCAATTTCTAAAGCTTTCAAATAATTTTTTTCCGCTTCTAGATTTTTTCCCTGTTTAAATTGAGAAACAGCAAGATTGTTATACGCATTACTGTTTTGCGGTTCCAGGCTGATAAATTTTTTGTAACAATCCTCAGATTTGCTAATATTATTTGTAAACTCATAAGCCAGACCAAGATTGTCGTAATAAACGCCGGATGTATTATTGATGGCTATTGCCCTGGAATAATATTTAATAGCTTCTTTGTAATTTTTACTTCTGTAATAATATACACCCAACCTGTTGAGCGTAGTGTCATCATGCGGATCCTGTTTATATACTTTCTTATACAATTCAAAGGCTTTTTTTGAGTTACCTTCTTTTTCATAAATTGAAGCCATTGTTCTGATTACATAGTTGCTTTGTGAATTTAATAAATACGCTTTCTTTATCGTTCTTAAAGCTTCTTTGCCATTATTCAATGAAGACTGATAAAAAGCCAACTGGGCTATATGATCTGCATTTGTTTTATTTAACTTGATAAGCTTTTTATTCCATTCTTCAGCTTTAACAAAGTCTCCCGAATCTCCATATGAACGAATAAGATTTTGAATAAATGTTTCATCGTTGCCTTCTTTTTCAATAGCCTTTAAATAATATTCTGTGGCTTTGGCATATTCTTTCCGCCGGAAATAAAAATAACCGAGTGAATTAAAAGGATCTCCTGATTTCTGTTCAAGATTGCAAGCCTTTTTAAAGTTCTCTAATGCCAATTCATCATTAATAAGCCCTTCAAAAGCAAGTCCTTTATTTTCGTAAAAAACGGCCACATTATTATCCAGTAGTATTGCCCGGTCATAATATTGTATAGCCTTTTCATAATTAGTTTGCCTGAAATAAAAATTACCAATACGATTAAGAACATCTTTATTCTTCACATATTTTGAAATAGAATTTATCAGGCCATCTGCCTTTTTAAAATCCATACTTTTGAAATCGGTAAGAATAATTTTATCGGCTAGTTCACCAAGGTTATCCTTATAAATATCATTTTCTTTATTAAGTTTAATTGCATTTTTATAATAGTTAACCGCCGTTTCAAAATCTTTTTGCTGGCTATACAGATTAGCCATGAGGTTGTATATCTGATCAGACCATGCGGGCCTGATCTCAAGACATTTTTTATATGCTGAGATCGCTTCTTTGAATTTGCCCTCCTTTGACTCATACAAATAAGACAATGCCCAATGTAAATCAAAACATCCGGGATCTTTTTTTCTGATTTTATTCAAAATACCTTCCGCTCTTTTGTAATCTTTACGCAGTAAGTAAAAATTGGCAAAATCTAAATAGGCCGTTATAAAACGTGGGTTATGCTGAATGGCGGAATTGTAAATTAAGGGTACTTTTTGATAATCTTCATTCAATATCATTCCATCTGCCTGTTCCCGGAAAGAATTATAATACTCGTTATCAAATTCTGGGAACACTTCAAGCTTTTTAATTTTTTGTATTAAGTCCGGGATTTTTTTCTTTTTTTCTTTGTACCATTTCTTATCGGAATATAACCGGATAAGCGAAGACCAGGATTCCGTTTGCAAAGAGTGGATTTTTATAGCATCAAAATACCACTGTTCCGCAGCAGTCAGGTTACCTTCTTCTTTATAACAATAAGCAAGAAGATTATAATTTGCATACGCATTGGGATGTTTTGCTATTAATGCAAGCATGGCATTTTTAGCCTCAGCAACCCTGTTATCCCGAATCATATATTCGACCTCTGCCCGTTCTGCCCGTATATTATTTGGATAAATTTTTTTTGCCCTTTTAAACCGTTTCATCGAATGTTTCCAGCCCGGGAAATGATAAAGCTCAATCAGTCCTATCAATACCAATAGTGAACTTTTTTGAAATGTTGACAGTTGGGGTTTTAAAAGTAGTTTTTCCAATATCGGGTGGGCATCAATCCATCTCGATTCAAGAATCAGCCTGTTAAGCTTTCTGTATTCCAATAGTTCCGGAAAAATATTTTTTGGTAACAAAAAAATATTTTTACAAAGCGGTACTTTAAATTCCGATCTGTAATAAATAATACCATCTGCATACATCCGATACCATTTATCAACTCCTTTTTGTTTTGATTTTCTTAAAGTATTGATGATGTCAACTTCATTATCTTTATAATAAGAAGCATAGTAACTCCTGAATAGCTCAATAAAACCCGGCATTAACATCTCATGTCCCGTAAGATCAATTTTCAATCTTTCCCAGGTCTCTAAAGGATTTTTCAGATTTAATTGTGTACGGATTTTTTCAAGTAGTTCCGTTACTTTAATCATGTCAGGATTTTCACTCAGTGCAAAATCCTGATAAGCTTTTGCTATAATTTCATTAACCTTCATTCTTTTTTTTTGCGGGTTTTGCATTTTGTTTCTTTACCGGCTCTAAAACAGCACTTGCTTGTTTCCGTTTGCGCATCGAATCATCTTTGGTATCCAATACCGGAATCTCAGCACGTTGTAAATCGTTAGACGATTTACCAGAAGCGGTTGAAACAGCTTTTGCATCATCATACAGATTTTGGGTTTCATCTAATACGCTAATGACAGTTGGATTTTTATTTGAACATCCCGGTCTAAGACACTTTATCATGTTATTATTTGGTGTGTATTTTTTTTCAATGCTTCTTTTGCACCAACTACATATCACCTGTTCATCTTCCTGCTCTCTATTAACAAGATCTTTACTTACGATATCAATATCCAGTAATTTAATTGGCTCTTTCGTTGTGATGAACAAGACCGGGCTTCCAAAACAATTATTTTTATAAACCTCGGGTTGATACATAATTCTTCCAAGAAAATCACGGCCTACAGTTACGGCTTCTGCAACATCCTCGCCATTCAAAATTGAATTATAAAATTTACTGAAGAATCCGTTTGATATATCCGGGTTTATTTCATTTTGCATAGCAATTACAGCTGGAATACTTTGCTTTGTCATGGATATTGGAATACCAGTCAATGAATTATTTTCAACCCCGATCTTTCCGCTGTCGCATGACTGAAAAGCAATCATTTCTGGCCGGATTGCATTTTTACTTTCTGAATTAAAAATCAAGGAAAATTTGGCGTCTTCAAACCAATCAGCATTTTTATTTTTCATAAATACCAGCTTCCCATGTTCATTCTTAAAAGAAGAATGTCCAAAATAGTGAATACAATAAGGTTCAGAATTCACTCCAGAAATTATTTTAATTTTCTCATTAATAAGTTTTGATAAATCAGAATACTCGGGGTTCTGTATCACTTCATACCGGAATTTGTTATTCTTATTTGATGATTCATTTTTTATTTCCTCGAATAAACGAATTACTTCTTCACCCGCTTTTATCAAATTACCAATATCTTCTCCATTCCCCTTATCACAAAGAATAAGTATTACATTTAAGTTTTTTGTTTGCTTTGGTTTATAATTGATAGAACCAAAGTTTCGTATTAATTGAAATTTTGATTCAATATTAGCAGCCAGGTAAAATGATTTTAATTCATTCGTTTCAAGATCTTCATATTTAAATCGGGTATATTCCCAGGGAAGAGATACCATTGTCTTGTCATTAGCACTTTGCAAAAAAATACGGCATCTTGCATTTGGGTTATTGGCCAATTCTCTGATAATATAAATTACTTCCCGGTGTCTAGGGTCTGTAGCATCTTTGCCGAAAAGGATTTTAAACAACATCTCTCCAAGCAACTCAAAATCTTCTCTTTGAAAAAGATCCGGATTGCCTTTAATCATATTGAGCACTTTATGAAAAACTTGTGTGATTTTTAATTCAATCCGGATATTATCAACCTCAGATTTTTGAGATTTTTCTAATTCCTCTGTATCAAAATTGGATCTTGCATTTGGTTTTTTTCTGTCTTTATTAAATTCCCTGTAGAAGCAGATTGAATCGGGTCCAAAAATTATATCAAGGAATATTTTTGTTTGATCACTCATGAAATTTGATTAAAGAGAAATTATTTTCTCCTGCATTTTATCCCAATAGTCTAAATTAATTTCTTTTTTTTCACTTCCTGCAAGATTAAATTTGGTATCAACAATTTCTTTTATCTCACAATACCATGTATTCATCAGGTTCTTTGCCTGCGGTTGTGTAAGGTCCGGGCTCATTTTCATATCAATATTCAATGCGGAAAGACGTCCACTGATTTCCTTTTTTTTCTCTTCTGAAATTTCCGGTTGGCTTTTTAAATTTTCAAGTATTGATAGATAAGATTGATAAATAGGCAATGTGTCATAATCAGACCGGACATCTGATTTTGTGATACTAAAAAGCACATACTCGGCATCCCGAAAAATAGTAGCAGAAATAAGATCCTTGCCAAAAAAAAGTTTGTTTTTCTTTACATAAAAATTTCCATCCTCACGTTTTTTGTCTGTTTTATTTATCAGCACAAAATATCCGGGTGTCAGCATATCATTTGAGTCCACATCAAATTCCTTACGATATCCCATTACCGGGACAAGATCATCCCTTTTAAATAATATATCAACACTGTCCATAACTGCAGAAGTTATTGAAGTATAACTGCTAAATAGTTTTGAAATATTGCCATTAAATAATCCGGATACCTTTTCTATAAAATTGACTGCATTTCTAAGTAAATCATCTTTTTTGGCTTTGCATAAAATAAATGTTGTTGTTATTTTTCCTCCTGTAAAGGGAAGGATTCCAGCAACCCGGGTATCATTAAATAGCATGCCTCTTGGTATTTCTTCGAGTTTTTCTTTCATCATATTACTTCCGGCTATAAATGGTTGTTCGATTGTCTTTCCATTATAATTGTATTCAGAAATGGAAAGGACAACCGGATCATACGAACGCAGCCATTCCATTTCTTCTTTAAGAAACATTTCATTAATTCGTATGGTAAAATAATGCTGTCGCAATTGAATTGTCCCTTTCAGATCTTCGTCTCTATCTGTATTTGAATTCGGAATAAATATGATCTCAGGAAGTTCTGCAGGCTTTGAAGTGATGTGCTTCAGGTAATCTTTTATACTGGAAAATAGTCCCATAAAAAAAATTTTTAAGGTTATAATTTTTTTTATAGAGTCGGAATTTACCTCATGAACACTTATACAAATTTGGCGAATTTTTATTAATAAAAAATACCCCTTTCGTGGTATTTTTATTTGCAGTGATATTTTACTTCACCCACGCAATAATTCTTAAAGGCCCGCCACTTCCTCCTTTTATTTTCATTGGTAAAGCAAAAATATAAGCCCCTTTAACCGGGAGTTTATCCATATTGGCTACATTCTCAAATCCCGGAATATTTTGGCCATAGATTATCTGATGTGTTTTAAAATCTTTGCTTTGTCCGTAATCAACGCTTGCCACATCAATGCCCACCGATTTTATTTTCCGATTCTTTATTAACCAGGCAGCCGCATCGGGATGAATTGAGGGAAAATGTAATTTGGATACAGCCCCCGCTCCTCTTTCATCTGTACCCAAATATTTTTTTGCATCGGGATAAAATTTTCCATAGCCCGTACGAAACAATAAAACTGCATTATCTGGTATGCTATTGTTTTTCTTTTCCCATAATTCTATGTCTTCAATAGAAATCAGGTAATCTGCATTTTTAAGAGAACTATCTGTTACATCTATTACGACTGCTTCGCCAATTAAATTTTCCAATGGTATTTCATCCGTTGCCCATTTACCTTTTGCAAAATGCACCGGTGCATCCAGATGGGTACCGCCGTGTTCGGCTGCGCAATAATTAAATGCTTCATAATAAAACCCTGCTTCGGTTGTTCCTACAAAAGCAGTATCCAATTTAAACCCATCAGCAGTTGGCCAGTAAAGTGTTTTACCGGAAAACTCGTACGTAAGATCTATCCATTTGCCGGACTCTAACATTTCCGGCAAGCTCATTTTCTTATTTTCAGGATTGCTGCATGCAAAACCCAAAATTGTACAAATAAAAAATGGCAACCCTTTCATAAAATATAATTTATGCAAAAGTTACCATTAAAGAATTTTACAAAAAAAACTATTTCAAATTCGCCAATGCTTTTTTTATTCTTTCATATGCCACTTCAATTTTAGGAAGGCTATTAGCAAACGATAAACGGATACATTCAGGTGACCCAAACGCTCTGCCTGTTACAGTAGATACATGGGCCGTATTTAATAAATACATACAAAGGTCGTCGGCATTTTCCATTGTATGTCCATCAATCGATTTTCCAAAATAGGCACTTACATCCGGGAAAACATAAAACGCACCGGCGGGTGCATTGCATTTCCATAACGGAATTTCACTGAGCAACTCCATTACTCTCTTTCTTCTTCTTCCAAATTCTTTTGTCATTTCCATTGATGGCCGAAGATCACCTATTAATGCAGTGATAGCTGCACGTTGCGTAACGGCATTTGCACCACTAGTTATTTGTCCCTGAATTTTTTCACAAGCCTTTGCCACTTCGGTACATGCTGCAATATATCCAAGACGATAACCTGTCATGGCATAACCTTTACTTAAACCATTAATAAGTATGACACGGTCTTTTATTTCATTGAACTGCGCAATGCTTTCATGTCTGCCCATGGTAGCTTCAGCGTAGTTGGGTGAACTAACAAAATTGATATACTCATATATTTCATCGGAAATAATAAAAATCTGCGGATGATTTTCAAAAACTTTTGCCAGTGACTCTAATTCAGCTTTATTATAAACCGTTCCACTCGGATTGCAAGGCGATGAAAATAAAAATAAAACGGTTCTGTCAGTAATTGCTGTTTCAACTTCCCCGGCAGTTATTTTATAATCGTTTTCTAACAAGGAAGGAAGAATAACAGGTATTCCACCTGCCATTTTTACCAACTCAGAATAGGTAACCCAGAACGGTGCAGGAATAATCACTTCATCACCTTCATCCACTACAGCAAATATTGCATTGGCAAGACTTTGCTTTGCTCCGGTTGATACTACAATGTTCTCAGCTTTATAATCAAGATTATTATCACGTTTTAGTTTTGTACAAACAGCTTCACGCAGTTCTGGATAACCGGCTACAGGAGTATAGTGACTGAAATTATCGTCGATTGCTTTTTTAGCGGCTTCTTTAATATGTTGTGGTGTATCAAAATCAGGTTCGCCCAAACTTAAATCAATCACATCAACACCTTTGGCTCTTAACTCTCGACCGAGTTTCGCCATCTTAAGTGTTTCCGGTTCATTAAATTTTTGAAGTAGAGAAGATAACTGCATCGTTGCTGTCACTGACATATTATTTTTTTGCAAAGGTACAAATCCATAGGGCTAACATTTGTTTAAAAAGAAAAAAAGAATCCACATCAATTCTACTTTTCTATTAATAGAGTTTACTTATTTTATTGATTTGTCAATCAACCGGAGTCTTGTCATGCTGAGGAACGAAGCATCTCGGAGACATCGAACATTGAAAGATTATTAATACTAAATCGGCTTAATAATTATTTACAAAAAAGATTCCTCGCAAAGCCTCGGAATGACAAGACACAAATGGGGAAATGCCTCATTTTTATTTTGGAAATTCAAATGACTTCTATTTTTTTCTCTTTTTTCATTTCTAGCCAATTATTCTTAATACACCAAACGAAACTTTGATAAATCTGGAATCACTTTCTTTTCCCGTTTCAATTCATAATCATAAATCACTTTGCCCAGGTTTTTAAAAAATGGAAATCCAACCGAATCATATTCATATTTATCGTCGTTATATATTCCATCGCTGTTACAATGAATAGCTGCTGAAAGCATAAACTCAATATTGTTTTTAAAATCCACTACATAAGCCACATCAATTAAAAAACCATATGCTTCTCCCACCTTATTGAAAATCCGGATAGACGGGTCGATTTTTTGTTTCTCAGATCCTGTTAAAATAAACTTTACATCCGTATCCCAATGCCCGGCAGTATCATACTCAGGAAATGTGGATTCCTGGGGAAACATCGACATGTATTTGTATAAAAAATGATAATCCTCTGAACTAAGTTTAAACCGCTGCTTTGAAGAAACCATTTCCGGAAATAAAACACTTCGTAAAATGGCATGAAGACTCTCAAGGCCAATTCTGTTTTTATTTGAAAAATCAAAAGGTTCATTAATTAATTTATCCGCAGCGTAGTATCCTTTACCGTATTTCGTATTTCGTTTTGAATAAATCAGGTTACTGCTTTCAGCTGGTTTTTCATAAATCAATTTACTGTTAGCATCATAAAATTTTACAGGGTTTGTATTTCTGTTTTGCTCTTCGTTCATAGATATGCTTAACCGATGGATGAATTCAACATCTTTATACCCCATTTTATGCAGCGTAGTATTGATATATTCTTGCCCAAGAAATTCATAAAGCCTGTTACTTGCATCATTATCGCTGACGAGTAAGATTTTTTTGATATAATGTTCAATTGATGGCCTTCCATCTTCAGATGAAGGATCGTTGTAAACAGCAGTTTGTTTTTCAAATGTTGTTTCGGTCACCATCGTAGTTTTTCTGTTCAATCCGGCTATGTTTAGTTCATTTAATTTTTGCAAAGCGAGCACAGCAATTGGCAGCTTAACAGTAGAAGCCGGGTAGAAATAAGCATCTTCATTTACGTTATAAAAATAATCGGTGAACTTAGGATTGCCATTTCTGCCCCGGTCAATTTTAGTGTAAATGATCTGCACACGGTTTTCTTTATTATTCAAAATAT
>JANOFP010000473.1:0-2041 GCA_031413675.1 Bacteroidota bacterium | reverse complement strand
CCAGGTTTTTGCAGTGGAGCGTTTTTTACCCATTCCAAAAGTGAAAAGCAAGGCTGGTGCAACAAAAGCTGATTTTATTTTTGACCCGTCAAAAGATCAATTGATTGCAGAACTGATGCCGAAGATTCTTAATACACAATTATATAAAGCCGTACTGGATGCAAATGCCAGTGAGCATGGCGCAAGAATGACTGCAATGGATAAAGCAAGTGAGAATGCAAATGAAGTACTGAGAAGTTTAAAAATAACTTATAACCGGGCAAGACAAGCTGCTATTACAACTGAGTTAACTGAGATTGTAAGTGGAGCTGCGGCCCTGGAAGGTTAAAACACCTCCTGTCACTGCACTTAACGAAGAATTTCGGTCAAATCTTTCTTCACATTTGGAAAGTTAATCAATTACAAATGTTGATAACTGCATTATGAGCATTTGATCATTGATTGTATTTTCGTTTCTACTTTACTTTTTTTATGGAAATAAATAATCTTATTCCGCATATTGAATGTTTAATCTTCGCATCGGAGAAGCCCTTGACTACTTTGGAACTTACCGATCTTGTCAATAATGCATTAGGTTATATGGATGATAAAATAAACCTGGATCAGGTAGAAACTGCATTGGAAGGCATTGTCGAAAAATACAATTCAGAGTTTTATCCATTTGAAGTAAAACAAAGTGGTGGTGGCTGGCAGTTCTTAAGTAAAAAAGAATTTCATAAAACCATTGCTCAACTAAATGGTGATAAATATCTGAAACGTTTATCGGTTGCTACCCTGGAGACGCTTGCAATTATCGCTTATAAGCAACCTGTTACTAAAGGAGAAATGGAATCTATCCGTGGTGTGAATTGTGATTATGCCGTACAGAAATTATTGGAAAAAGATTTGATTATCATAAGCGGAAGAAATGAAAAACAACCCGGTCAGCCATTGATCTATGCTACATCAAAAAGTTTTATGGATTATTTCGGTATCAATACCTCCGATGATTTACCCAAAATCAGGGAAGTACTGGCTGAGCAATTGATAGAGCCAACACTTATTAGTCATAACGAATCAAATGAGCATATTCAAGAAACTTCGACATCGGATTCAGTTGCCGATACTGAACTTTCCGTAGCAGAAACCGGCGAATTGATTGCGAATAAGAGTATAAATGAGGGAGAGGAAAATTAAGACGAAATAAAAAACTTTTATAATGATCTCATCGTAAATTTAACGATGAGATTTTTTTTGTCTTTAACACTCGTAATGATGTCAATTGTAGTTGCTTCGCAAAACGATTATATCAAACTATCGCAGGATATTCTGTATGCCGTAAAAACCGGTGAGCCAACAGATTCATTAGAAATTCAATTATCAAATTTATCACCTGATACTTTATTAAGTCAGTTAAGTTCTGAAAATAAAAGAAAAGCATTCTGGTTAAATATTTATAACGCTTATACTCAAATCGGTTTAAAGAGTAACACCGATGCATATAAAAAGCGAAATAAATTTTTTGGTAAAAAATTTATAAGAATAGCAGGTAAAAGCCTTAGTCTTGATTTGGTGGAGCATGGAATTCTGCGCCGCAGTAAATGGAAATATTCATTAGGGCATTTTAATAAATTATTCAATTCTAAGTATGAAAAAAAATTTCGATTAGAGAAAGTTGACTACCGGATTCATTTTGCATTGAACTGTGGCGCAAAAAGTTGCCCCCCTATCGCATTTTATAATCCCGGTGAGTTAGATAAACAATTGGATTTGGCAACAAAAATTTATTTGAAGAGTGAAATTGAATACGATGAATCAAAAAATAAAGTCGAAGTACCGGCAATATTGAGTTGGTTTCGTGGCGATTTTAATGGAAAGAAAGGCATCCATAAAATCTTGAAAGAACAATGACACGGAGCTTGATCGCGAATTATCTGAAATGAGTCACTCGAGAGATGGAGCCTTGGCAAAGTTATTGGAGTCTCAAAATGATGCAAGTTCGCTACGGGAGGTTAACTCTAAGTTAATTGGTGAAATCAGGAAGTCTCGAAGTGCCTTGGCC